>CAJAHZ010000028.1 GCA_903939665.1 uncultured Pseudomonadota bacterium
ATGGACGATCAACGCATGCACGCCCGGATAGCAGGTAAGAATCTCCCACGAGGTGCGTGCGGCAGGATCGCGCTCGAATACCGATTGAATGTCTTCGCGCAGACGGCTGAACATGAAAACTGACTCCCTGAACTTGAGGGCTGATTCTAAAATACCTGAGTGTTTTGATCAACTATATTGTTGTGCCGTCTATTTCACATCCGGCGTGACAATCCGCCGCTCGACGGCATCAAGGATACCGCGCAGGATGTTGATCTCGTCGCGCTCCAGCTCAGCGCGCCCGAACAGGCGACGCAACTTGGGCAACAGGCGCTTGGGTTGTTGCGGGTCGAGAAACTCGGTGGCGACCATGATTCGTTCCAGATGCGTATAAAAGCGCTCGATGTCGTCATTGGTCGCCAGTGGCGAAGCAAAGGGCACGGCCTTGGTGAGCACCGGTGGACGCCCGTCAAACGCCGCCAGCCGCAATTCATAACTGAGCAATTGCACCGCCGAACCAAGATTGAGCGAGGTGTACTCCGGGTTAGCGGGGATAAAAACCGTACGCTGACAACGCTGCACCTCGTCGTTCGACAAGCCGGCCGTCTCATTGCCGAAAACCAGCGCCACCTCGCCAGCCGCCGCTTGCACAAGAATCTCAGGCGCCGCTTCGCGTGCCTGCATCGGCTCAGGGCCGAGATTGCGATGACGCGCCGAAATGGCAACCGCGAAAACCGTACCGGCAAGCGCCGCATCGAGACTCTCGCACACCTGCGCATTGACCAGAACGTCCTCGGCACCTGCCGCGCGGGAGATCGCTTCGTTATCGGGAAAACGCTTCGGATTGACCAGCGTCAGCCGTGACAAGCCCATCGTTTTCATCGCCCGTGCCGCCGCGCCGATATTGCCCGGATGGCTGGTATGCGAGAGAACGATGCGGATTTTGTCGAGCGACAGGCAAGGAGAATGCGGCGGAGAATGAGACGCTGGGGGCTGGTTCATATAAAATACGCAATTCCACAAATGAATCGGGCGGAATCAGGCGCCAATCCGGCACCACCCGCCGCCCGTCGAGTTCTTTAAAGCCCATGCATCCAGCACTTAACGTCATCATCAAGGCCGCGCGCCGCGCCAGCCAGATCATCAACCGCTCGTCGAGTGAACTCGACCACCTCAAGGTGACGACCAAGCGCCAGAGCGACTTCGTCACCGAAGTGGATAAAGCCGCCGAAGCCGCGATCATTGAAGTGCTGCGCGAGGCTTATCCCGAGTACGGAAGTCTAGCAGAAGAGTCAGGCGAGACCGCCGGACAGGGCGCCGGCAGCGAGTATCAGTGGATCATCGACCCGCTCGACGGCACCACCAACTACATCCACGGCTTCCCGCAATATGCGATCTCGATCGCCTTGGCGTACAAGGGACAGGTTACACAGGCCCTCGTATACGACACGCTACGCAACGAGATGTTCACTGCCAGCAAGGGTGGTGGCGCGTTCCTCAACGAGCGCCGTATCCGCGTCAGCAAATGTCTCAAGCTCGAAGACTCGCTGATCGGCACCGGTTTCCCCTATCGCAGTTTCGAGCACGTCGATGCCTACCTCGGCATGTTCAAGGAACTGATGCAGAAGACCTCGGGGATTCGCCGCCCGGGCGCCGCATCGCTTGACCTGTCCTATGGTGCATGCGGTCGCCTTGATGGTTTCTGGGAATTCGGCCTGTCACCGTGGGATGTCGCTGGTGGCGCGCTGCTGATCTCGGAAGCAGGCGGACTGATCAGCGATCTGGCCGGCAACGAAAGCTATCTGGAAACCGGCAACGTCATTGCCGGCACACCAAAGGTTTTCGCCCAGCTGCTGCAGATCGCCGACGGCTACCGTACGGCCAATCTCAAGGCCTGAGGCCTGACCGCGGGCCGTCGCCGACAGCTCGCTTACTGCCCGTATTCTGCTAGACCAGTCACACAAATGGCCGTGTCGGCCTCGCGCCGCCTCAGCGCTGATCGCAATTCCGTCGACCAGCGACACAAAACAATAACGTGTCGCAATTTAACAAAAGCAACGACACATATTCTTGACCTGTCGCCCCTAACGACATATCCTGCACACCTGTCGCCAAACTCGCGTTTCGACACCACGAGCCCAGCCCTGAAAGACGCCCGCATGATTTGGCACCCCGAGCAGCCCTACAACAGTCTTCCGCCTCTGCCGCCCACCTGCGAGTTGGAAACCAGGGCCGTCCTCAAGCGCTGCATCACGGCACGGGCCGCGCTGGCGGAACTGAAACAGGCTGCCGAGCTGATCCCCAATCAGGACATGCTGATCAACACCATTCCGCTGCTCGAAGCCAAGGACAGCTCCGAAATCGAAAACATCGTCACCAGCACCGACAAGCTCTTCCAGTTCGTCCACAGCGACAGCCAGGCCGACTCCGCGACCAAGGAAGCCCTGCGTTACCGTACCGCCCTCTATCGGGGCTTCCAGTCCCTCGCCCAGCGCCCGCTGTGCACGGCAACGACAGTGGATATCTGCCGCACCACCAAGGGCGTGGACATGGACATCCGCCGCACCCCGGGCACCCGGCTGGCCAACAACCGCAGCGGCGAAGTGATCTACACCCCGCCGGAAGGCGAAGCCACCCTGCGCGAACTCCTCGCAAACTGGGAACGCTTCCTGCACAACGAAGTGGAGCTCGACCCACTCGTCCGCATGGCCGTCGGCCACTACCAGTTCGAAGCCATCCACCCCTTCACCGACGGCAACGGCCGCACCGGGCGGATCATCAACATCCTGTATCTGATCCAGCAAGATCTGCTCGGCCTGCCCATCCTTTACCTCAGCCGCCACATCATTGCCCACAAGGCCGACTACTACCGGCTGCTGCTGGACGTCACCCGCCATGCCACCTGGGAGCCGTGGATTCTATTCATGCTGCAAGCCGTTGAAGAAACCGCCCGCTGGACTACCGCCAAGATCGCCGCCATCCGTGCCCTCGCCGAACACACCACCGCCCATGTGCGCGACCAACTGCCGAAAATTTACAGTCGCGAGTTGGTGGACGTCATTTTCGAGCAACCCTACTGCCGCATTGCCAACGTGGTTGATAAACAAATTGCCCAGCGCCAGGCTGCCTCCCGCTACCTCAAGGACCTCGCTATGCTGGGCGTCCTGCGCGAAATCCAGGCCGGTAAGGAAAAGCTCTTCATCCACCCCAAGCTGATGCAGTTGCTTACCCGCGACAGCAACGCCTTTGCACCCTACGCATAGACGCAACAACAAAGATTTTATGGCAAAAGAACAATCTCCAGATCTCTCTGGCCACACCCCGATGATGCAGCAATATCTCGGACTAAAAGCGCAGCATCCGCACACGCTGCTTTTCTACCGGATGGGCGATTTCTACGAGCTGTTTTTCGACGACGCCGAGAAAGCCTCGCGCTTGCTCGACATCACACTGACCACGCGCGGCCAGACGGCCGGCCAGCCGATCAAGATGGCCGGCATCCCCTATCACTCGCTGGAGCCCTACCTCGCACGACTGGTGAAGCTTGGCGAGTCGGTGGTGATCTGCGAACAGATCGGCGACCCGGCCACCAGCAAGGGGCCTGTTGAACGCGCCGTGGCACGAATCGTCACGCCCGGCACGCTGACCGACGCCGCGCTGCTCGACGAGAAACGCGACATCCTGCTGATGGCGGTGGCCGTCACCCGACAGGCCGCCGGATTGGCCTGGCTGAATCTGGCGAGCGGCGAATTTCGTGTCTCGGAAGTCGCCTCCGACAAACTTGCCGCCACGCTCGACCGCATCCGCCCTGCCGAAATCATTGTCGCCGAAAGCCTTGAACTGCCTTTCACCCCCGAGGCGGCGCTGACCCGCCAGCCGGACTGGCACTTCGACAGCGAAGCGGCGACGCGCGAACTCTGCGCGCACTTCAAAACCGCCTCGCTCTCCGGCTTCGGTGCCGACGGACTGCGTTCGGGCATCGCCGCTGCCGGCGCGCTGTTGCGTTATGCGCAGGCAACGCAAACACGCGCCCTGCCCCACGTCCAGGCTTTGAGCGTCGAGCGTGACAACGCCTATCTTGGCCTCGATACCGCAACGCGGCGCAACCTTGAACTGACCGAAACTTTACGCGGTCAGCCTGCGCCGACACTGTGCAGCCTGCTCGACACCTGCGTCACCTCGATGGGCTCGCGCTTTTTGCGCCACGCGCTGCACCACCCGCTGCGCGACCCGTCGATCCCTGCCGCACGCCACGCCGCCGTGGAGAGCCTGCTCGACAACAACGGAGGCCTGCTGCACGACCTTCGTCAGGCGCTGCGCGGCTTTGCCGATATCGAACGGATTGCCGGTCGCATCGCGCTCTACAGCGCCCGTCCGCGCGACCTTTCCAGCCTGCGCGACAGCCTGCACCGGCTGGCCGAATTGCGCGAGCCGCTGCATGACACCCCGGCACCGCTGCTCGGCGAACTGCGCGAAGAACTCGCCACACCCGCCGCCGCGCTTGATCTGCTAACGCGCGCCATCCTACCCGAACCGGCTGCCCTGATTCGCGACGGCGGCGTGATCGCCAACGGCTTTGACGCCGACCTTGACGAACTGCGCGCACTCAACGACAACTGCGGCGCCTTCCTCGTCGACCTCGAAGCGCGCGAGCGCGAGCGTAGCGGTATCGCCAACCTCAAGGTCGAATACAACCGCGTGCATGGTTTCTATATCGAAATCACCAACGCCAACGCCGCCAAGGTGCCGGACGACTACCGCCGCCGCCAGACACTGAAGAACGCCGAGCGCTACATCACGCCCGAACTGAAGGCTTTCGAGGACAAGGCGCTGTCCGCGCAGGATCGTGCGCTGGCGCGCGAGAAGATCCTCTACGAGGGCGTTCTGGAGGGCCTGCAGGCCGATCTGCCGCAGCTGCAGCGGATTGCCCGCGCGGTGGCGATGAGCGATCTGCTGGCCTGCTTCGCCGACGTTGCGCACTCGC
Source organism: uncultured Pseudomonadota bacterium (assembly GCA_903939665.1). Classification (GTDB taxonomy): domain Bacteria; phylum Pseudomonadota; class Gammaproteobacteria; order Burkholderiales; family Rhodocyclaceae; genus CAJBIL01. The sequence goes on from CAJAHZ010000028.1 coordinate 4,964, forward strand.
ACAACTATTGCCGGCCGCTGTTTTCTACCGAGCCGGGCCTGCACATCGAAGGCGGTCGCCACCCCGTCGTTGAAGGCGAACTGTTCGCAAACAGCGCCGGCGGCGAATCATTCATCGCCAACGACACGATACTCGGCGACGGCCGCCGCCTGCTACTCATCACCGGCCCGAACATGGGCGGCAAATCAACGTATATGCGGCAGACGGCGCTGATCGCACTGATGGCACACGTTGGCAGCTTCGTTCCGGCCAGTCGCGTCGTGCTTGGCCCGCTCGACCAGATCTTCACACGCATCGGCGCCTCCGACGATCTCGCTTCCGGGCGCTCGACCTTCATGGTCGAAATGACCGAATCAGCGGCGATCCTGCATCACGCCACCGAGAACAGTCTGGTGCTGATGGACGAAGTCGGGCGCGGCACCTCGACCTTCGACGG
>CAJAHZ010000029.1 GCA_903939665.1 uncultured Pseudomonadota bacterium
CGTGCGGCGATCTGTGACTGAGCCTCGTTTCCGGAAGCGAATGCGGCGACCAGTGATTTCTCGGAGAGGAACAGAGACTGCAGAAGCTGCCACGAATCACCAAACACAAGAATTTTACCGTGCATTTTTACCATCACGATGCTAAATTGCACGGATGAACCCCAGACTCACTCAACAAACACTCGCCAGCCTGCTAAGCCAATTCCCGGCCGTTGTCCTCCTTGGGCCGCGTCAGGCTGGTAAGACAACCTTGGCGCTGGCTGAAGCGGGTCAGCGTGCAGATGCCCTTTATCTCGACCTGGAACTTCCCTCTGCGCAGCGTCAACTGGACGATCCGGAAGCCTTCCTGCTCACTCACACCAACCGGCTGGTGATTCTGGACGAAGTCCAGCGCATACCGGAACTTTTTGCCGTTCTGCGTGGCGTCATCGATATCCGTCGCCGGGCGGGCGAGGCTGCGGGACAATTTCTCCTGCTTGGCTCGGCTTCGGGGGTACTGTTGCAGCAAGCAAGTGAAAGTCTGGCAGGGAGAATCGCACAAGTCGAGCTGACCCCGTTTCAGGCCCGAGAGGTGCTGCCGGCTGACGCTGTCTCTGCCGGCCTTAACGCCCTCTGGGCCAGGGGAGGCTTTCCGCTCTCCTGGCTGGCAACGGACGATGCCGCCAGCCTGCGCTGGCGCGATGCTTTTATCTCCACCTACCTGGAACGGGATATTCCGGCACTCGGCCCGCGCATCCCGGCCACTACGCTGCGCCGCTTGTGGACAATGCTGGCGCACAGCCAGGGGGGATTGCTCAATCAATCGCAACTGGCGGCATCTCTGGCCATCAGTGGCCAAACAGTAGCTCGCTACATCGACCTTTTATGCGACCTGATGTTGGTGCGCCGTTTACCGGCGTGGCATGGCAACGTTGGCAAGCGACTGGTGCGCTCGCCAAAAATTTATGTGCGCGACAGTGGTCTCACACATGCCTTACTCGGCCTCGCAAATCTGGAGGCGGTGCTTGCGCACCCCATCGCAGGAGCAAGCTGGGAAGGTTTTGTAATCGAACAACTGCTCGCGGCCGCACCGACCGCCGAGGCCAGCTTTTACCGCACAAGCCATGGAGCAGAAGCCGATCTGGTGCTCAACTTCCGCAATGGTGAAACCTGGGTGGTGGAAATCAAGCGTTCTTCGGCACCAGCGGTATCCAAAGGCTTCCACTCGGCGGCAAGCGATGTTGGCGCCACAAGAAAACTGGTGCTTGCCCCAGTGAGCGCCTCATACCCGATGCGCGACGGCATTGAAGTAATGAATCCGCTGACGGCAGCACGCTTGCTGGCCGCCTAAGCCACGCCCTCAACGCTCCATTTTGACGAGAACAGGCTGGCCGCGACAATCATTGCGCCACCAGCCCACTCGCGCAGCCCCGGCGCTTCACCGGCGAGCAGCCATGCTGCCAATGCAGCGAAGCCGACTTCCGAGAGCATGATGACAATCGTGCGGTTGGCTGCAACGCGGGCAAGACCAAATTGAACAATCAGGTTGGCGATGACGAGGACGCAACCGATCACCGCGATCAACAGCCACGCAGATGCCCACAAGGAACCGCGTGGTGGCGTGTCAGTGATCGCCACATAGGATCCACTTGAGGATCGGCATATAGGTGGCGCTGAACCCAAGGATGCGATGCCCGAAAAACCGTAACGGATCTCCCTCCGCAGGCCGGCAGACTCCGCTACGACCTGCCGTTCAAACGAAGACTGCGGGATGACTCAAGCGTTGTTTTCAATCTCTCCCGAGAAAAAGCTGGCCGCCAGGATCATTGCGCCGCCAGCCCATTCGCGCAGACCAGGCGCCTCGCCGGCGAGCAGCCACGCTGCCAGCGCGGCGAAACCGACTTCCGAAAGCATGATGACGATCGCGCGGTTGGCTGCAACGCGCGCCAAGCCATACTGGACGATCAGGTTGGCCATCAGCAGCACGCAGCCGATCACCGCGATCAAGACCCATGCAGAATTTGCCGAGGGCATCTGCACATGACCAACCCCGGCCAGCAACAGCAGCAGACCGAGCAAAACCACGCCGAAAAAAGCAGCCAGCGATTTTAGTTCGATGCTGACGCTGTGCGCTCGGCGCGACAGCACGTTAAACAGGGCGAAGAAAAAGCCCGCACCCAGACCGAACCAGTCCGCACTATCCTGCGGCACGGGCAGGCCGATGCGCGGCTGCCAAAGCATGGTCAGCGCACCGGCCAGCGATAGCGCGACGACAAAAAAGCCGAAACGATTAAGACGCTCGCCGAGCAGCACGCGCGAGAGCACGACGGTCCATAGCGGCGCAAGATAAAAAAGCAGCAAAACGCGCATCACCTCGCCGCTCAGCGTGGCGAGGACGTAGCCAAGATTGCACGCCCCGGCAGCAAGGCCCAGCCAGAACAGGGTCCATGACGGAACGAATTTGCCGAGCGCATGGCGAAAGAACAACAGGCCGAGAACGAGCGCGACGCCATAAGTGGCCGTCGATGCGACAACACCGTCGACCCCGGAATCACGCAGAATTCGATAGGGGTACCAGATCAGCCCCCAGACCAGCGCACCGCAGACCAGCGCAGAAACAGCAACGCGAGTCTCCCGATGAGCAGCGCTGCTTCGTATTTCCTTTGCGCTTCCTTCCGCCACCAAGCGATGCCCCTTATAATCTTTCGTCCGACACAAACCACCGAACCGACGTGAATCCTCATCTTGCCCAGCTGCAGCCCTACCCCTTCGAGAAACTACGGCAACTTTTTGCCGGCATCACGCCCAATCCGCAACTCAGGGAAATCAAGCTTTCGATCGGCGAACCACAACACGCGACGCCAGTTTTCATAAAAGAAGCCCTGACCGCTGGCCTTGGCGGCCTCGCCAACTATCCTACCACGCTGGGCAATGCGTCCCTGCGCCAAGCGATCGCTGCCTGGATGGAGCGCCGCTACGGACTGTCCGGCATCGATATCGAAACGCAGATTATCCCGGTCAACGGTTCGCGCGAGGCACTCTTCGCTTTTGCGCAGACGGTAATCGACCCGTCAAAAGGCTACGTCCCGCTGGTCGTCAGCCCTAACCCTTTCTACCAGATCTATGAAGGTGCGGCCTATCTCGCCGGTGCCGAGCCACGCTTCCTGAACACCCTGCCCGAAAATAATTTCGCTTTCGACTTCAACACGCTAAGCGAAGCCGAGTGGCAGCGCGTGCAGTTGTTCTACGTTTGCTCACCGGGCAACCCGACCGGCAAGGTACTGAATCTCGACGACTGGAAACAGTTATTTGCCCTATCCGACAAATATGGTTTCGTCATCGCTTCTGACGAATGTTACTCGGAGATATTCTTCGACGAAGCCAAGCCACCACTCGGCGGCATGCAGGCGGCAAAACAACTGGGGCGCGGTTTCGAGCGACTGGTCATGTTCTCCAGCCTGTCCAAGCGATCAAATGTACCGGGAATGCGCTCAGGCTTTGTCGCCGGTGATGCGACCGTACTCAAAAACTATCTGCTCTATCGCACCTACCACGGCAGCGCGATGAGTCCGGCGGTGCAAGCCGCAAGCGCCGCCGCCTGGAACGACGAGGCGCACGTGCGCGAGAATCGCCGCCAGTACGCCGAGAAGTTTGCCGCTGTAACGCCCATGTTGGCCGATGTGCTGGGCGCCACGCTACCCGACGCCAGCTTTTATTTATGGGCGCGTACCCCGCAAAGCATGACGGACACCGAGTTCGCCCAGCGGCTGCTCGCCGACTATAATGTCGTGGTTGTTCCGGGCAGCTATCTGGCCCGTGAAGCAAGGGGGGTCAATCCGGGCGCCGGCTTCGTGCGCATTGCACTGGTCGCCCCGCTCGCAGACTGCGTCGAAGCAGCTGATCGCATCCGTTCATTTATTTCAAACCTCTAGGAGAGCACCATGCAGGAAATCCAGCAAATCATCGAAGATGCGTGGGAAGTCAGAACCACGCTGCAACCCGGCACCGCACCGGCAAAGATCGGTGAAGCCGTGTCCATCGTGCTTGGCCAGCTTGATGAAGGAACGCTGCGCGTCGCCGAAAAAATCGATGGTGACTGGATCACGCACCAATGGATCAAGAAAGCCGTGCTGCTGTCCTTTCGCCTTGAGGACAACAAGCTCATCGATGGCGGCCCGATGCGCTACTACGACAAGGTACAGACGAAATTTGCCAACTACGACGCCGAAAAATTTGCACGTTCCGGCATTCGCGTCGTGCCGCCAGCCGGCGCTCGCCGTGGTTGTTTCCTTGGCAAAAACGTGGTCCTGATGCCCTCCTTCGTTAACATCGGCGCCTACGTCGATGACGGCACGATGGTCGATACCTGGGCAGCGGTCGGCTCCTGTGCGCAGATCGGAAAAAATGTTCACCTCTCCGGCGGCGTTGGCATTGGCGGCGTTCTCGAGCCACTGCAAGCCAACCCGACGATCATCGAAGACAATTGCTTCATTGGCGCCCGCTCCGAAGTGGTTGAAGGCGTCATCATCGGCGAAGGCTCCGTGCTCTCGATGGGCGTCTATATTGGCCAATCAACCAAAATCTATGACCGCGAGACCGGCGAAGTCCATTATGGCCGCGTCCCACCGGGCTCCGTGGTAGTCTCCGGCAACCTGCCATCGAAAGACGGAAGCTACAGCCTTTACTGCGCAGTCATCGTCAAAAAGGTCGACGCCCAGACACGCGCCAAGACCAGCATCAACGACCTGCTGCGCGGCGATTAAGCAGCATCAGCACGAACGACTCATAACAAGACCGGCGGAGGCACGATGATTCTCGACAAACTTTTCCAGCTGATGGCAGAAAAGCAGGCCTCGGATATTTTCATCTCCGCCGGCGTGCCGATCCACATCAAGATTCAGGGCAACACAGTTCCGGTCAATCAGCAAATAATGGATTCGGCGATGATTGAAAAAATCGCCTTCGAACTGATGTCGCCGGACCAGCTCAAGACGTTCGAAGCGACGATGGAGATGAACCTCTCCTTCGGCGTGCCGCAAGTCGGCAATTTCCGCATCAACATTTTCCGGCAGCGCGCTTCGATTTCGATTGTGGTGCGCTACATCCTCGGCAACATTCCCGAGCTCAATACGCTCATGTTGCCGTCGATATTGTCCGAACTGATCATGGAAAAACGCGGGCTGATGCTGATTGTCGGCTCAACCGGCTCAGGCAAATCGACCACCATCGCATCGATGCTCGATCACCGCAACGCCAATCGCAGCGGCCACATCCTGACCATCGAAGACCCCATCGAGTTTCTCTTCAAGCACAAGAAGTCAATCGTCAACCAGCGCGAAATCGGCATGGACACGCTCGGCTGGGACATGGCCCTGAAAAACGCCATGCGACAAGCGCCTGACTGCATCCTGATCGGCGAGATCCGCGACAAGGAAACGATGCAGGCCGCTATCGCCTACGCGCAAACCGGCCACCTCTGCCTCGGCACGCTGCATGCCAACAACAGCTATCACGCGCTGAACCGCATCATCAACTTCTTCCCACTGGAAAGCCGGACGTCGCTCTATCTTGACCTCTCGGTCAGTCTCAAGGCGATCGTCTCGCAGCGCCTGGTGAAGAAACCCGACGGCAAACGCACGCCGGCGGCCGAAGTGCTACTCAACACCCGCCACATTCAGGAACTGATCGAGCGCGGCGAAGTCATCGCCGTCAAGGAGGCCATGGAGCAGAGCCTCGCCCCCGGCTCGCAGACCTTCGAGCAGGATTTATTCCGACTGTACCGCGACGGCATCATCACACTCGACGAAGCGCTGGCCAATGCCGACTCGCCAACGAACCTGTCCTGGCTGATCAACAACTCAGAAATCACCGGCAGCAACCAGAAGGAAGAGAAACACAGCGACACGCCGCTCGACTTCTCTGCAACAAACCCGGGCGGGCCTTCCTTCAAGGAATTCACCCTGAGTCTCAACGACAACGAAGAATAAATGCATGCCGCCTGAAACAACACCCGGTGCAACGCTGCGCCTGGCCGAGCTACTGATTTCACGACGTTCCGTTACACCAGAAGACGGCGGCTGCATGCCGATCATTGTCGAACGCCTGGAACGCATCGGTTTTGTATGCGAATACATCAATCGTGGCAAGGTCACCAATTTATGGGCACGACGCGGCAATACCGGCCCGCTGCTCTGCTTTGCCGGCCACACTGACGTCGTACCTACCGGGCCCCTCGACCAGTGGCACAGTGACCCCTTCGAGCCTGCTCAGCGCGACGGGATGCTGTATGGCCGCGGCGCCGCCGACATGAAGAGTTCACTGGCCGCTTTCGTCACATCGGTTGAAGCTTTTGTCATGGCACAGCCGGCGCATACAGGCTCGATCGCTTTC
>CAJAHZ010000030.1 GCA_903939665.1 uncultured Pseudomonadota bacterium
AGCCAGCGCATCACGCTTCGCCAAAAACACGCATCATGCGCGCAACGCCGTCATAGAGCGCCGGGGTGCCGGTGGTGAAACCATCCAGATGCAGGCGACCGAGCAGGCGGCGTCCCGTTTCGCTTTGCGACGTTTCCAGCAGGTGGCGCTGCATCATCTGAAAGTCGGCGGCAGACACCGAGCGGTGGCTGACAAAGGGTGGAAAGCCGTATTCGGGTGAGCGCCAGACGATACGGGTGCGCGCCGCAAGTGCCGGTTCGACATGAATCAGCGTGTCGCGGATATAGCTATCGACAGCGCCGCCTTGCGCCAGTCCGCTGGCCACTGCCTCAACCACCTTGCGGTGCGACCAGGTGAAAAAAGTTTTGCGGAAAAACGTTGCCGGGTCGTGCCCCAACTGGCGAATCTGGTAACGCGGCGAGAGATAGCCGGTATTTGAATACGGGTCGGCATAGGCAAACACACCGCCGGCAAGATCGGCGATCGAACGAACCTCTGTATTTTCCTTGCGCACAATCAGGTAGGAGCGGTAATACGGCCGCCCCTTGTAGAGCGGCACGGCGAGAAGTCGCACCTCCTGCTTGAGGTGCAGATAGGGGTAGTCACAAATCCAGGCAAATTCGAGTTTTTCGAGCCGCAGCAGGTCCATCGTTTCGCGGTAGCTGTCGCGCTGTACGATGACCACGCGGCGCTGCAGCGATTCCGCCATGAACTCGCGCCATTCTTCAAGCAGCGTGTGCTGGTCGTGCAGGAAAGCCGGCGTCATGCCAATGCGCAAGGTGCCAACCGCAGCCTGCGACTTGCGCGACAAGCCGATGAGTCCGGCGGTCAGGAGGCATCCGCTATCGATCAGCCAACGCCGTCGGTTACGGTTCGGTAACATGATTGACGCACCTTGAGTCACGAAAGCCTCCTTTGGTTACGGCGCGGTAACAATAGCATGCGTCTTTCACCTTGCGTTACCGAAACAAGCCGGGCTGATGTGCGCAACACGTTGAAAAAACGTCGTTTAAATTTTATGGCACGTTTTTCGCAGATGGATGAGCAAACCGCTCTTTCGGCCCATATTGTGAATCGTCAATTTCTCTCACCCAGCAATCGCCACCCCCACTGCAAACGCGCGACCAGCCTTGCTGCGCCGCTTTTGGCAAAGCTCGCTGCTGAGCGCTCGACAATGCGTTTGTAACATGGCAAGAACTCGAAGATATCGACAATCCGTTACCAAACAGTAACCCCGGCTCAAGCATTCAATACAAAAACCCGTCGTGCCCGATCAAGCGCTCAGCTTTTCAAATTGCAGAAATTTCGAACAGGAGACAATCATGAAATTAACCAGACGTGATTTCATTCAGGCGACGGCAGCATCCGCCACCTGGGCACTCGGTGGCAGCGCGATGGCTGCTGAAGCGAAAAAAGCCAAGGGCATGCCATTTAAAGCGGCGCTTGTCCCGCGCAAGGTCAGGCCCAGCACGCCGGCAAAAGGCGTCTGGACGGCCAGCACCTGCCAGGGCTGCACGCAATGGTGCGCCATTCAACTGTTTGTGCAGGACGGTCGTGTCTCACGCGTGCGTGGCAACGAGATTTCCAAGAGCAACCACGGTTATTGCTGTCCGCGTGGCCACCTGATTCCGCAGATGACCTACGACCCGGACCGCGTCAAGGTGCCGATGAAGCGGACGAATCCGCTCAAGGGACGTGGCATTGACCCGAAGTTCGTGCCGATCTCCTGGGATGAAGCATTGAACACCGTCGCCGACAAGATGCTTGAACTGCGCAACGCCGGCGAACCCGAAAAACTGCTCTACATGCGTGGCCGCTATTCGCCAACCTCGACTGACCTCCTTTACGGCACGCTGCCCAAGGTCTTCGGTAGCGGCAACTACTTCTCGCACAGCGCCCTCTGCGCCGAAGCCGAGAAGATGGGCCCGGGCATGACGCAAGGGTATGCCGGTTACCGCGACTACGACCTCGAAAAAACCAATTGCCTGGTGCTTTGGGGAACCGACCCGCTGGCTTCCAATCGCCAGGTACCGAACACCATCCACCGCTTCCACGAGATCGTTGCCCGCGGCACCGTCATCGCAGTTGATCCGCGCCTGTCCAACGCCGCCGCCAAGGCCCATGAATGGCTACCGGTCATCCCCGGCACCGACGGCGCACTGGCCGGCGCCATTGCTCACGTGCTGCTCACCGAAGGCCTGTGGAATCGCGAATTCGTTGGCGATTTCAAGGACGGCAAGAACCTCTTCGTCGCCGGTGCAATGGTCGACGAAGCCGCCTTCGCCGAGAAGGAAACCCACGGCGTGGTCAAGTGGTGGAACCTTGAGCTGAAGGATCGCACGCCGGCCTTCGGCGAACAGGAATCAGGCATTCCTGCTGCACAGATTCTGCGCGTCGCTCGCGCCATGGGCAAGGCCGGCTCCAGTTGCGCCGTCTGGATGGGCCCCGGCACGGCGATGTGGCCGCGCGGTACCTACGCCTCCATGGCGGTGTATGCGCTGAACGGCCTGCTCGGTTCGATTGACGTCGTTGTCTGGGAGGGCGCCAGCGGCCCGAAATTGAACAAATTCCCGAGCACCGACCCGTTCGTTGATGAAGTGGCCAAGAAAGGCTACAAAAATCATGCGGTCGACGTGAAAGGCAAAAAAGATATGCCGGCGTTCATGAGTTCGCCGATCAACAACGTACCCAACGCGCTGCTGAAGAACCCCGGTGCAGTCAAGGTAGTCCTTTCCTCATGGAGCAATTTCAACTTCTCCGCAACCGGCGCCGGTCGCTGGGACGAAGTGATGTCCAAGGTGCCGTTCTTCGCCCACATGGTCACCAACCCGTCGGAAATGACGCAGTTCGCCGACATCGTGTTGCCCTCAACCCACAACAGCAGCGAGGGCTGGTCGATTGTCACCAACATGTCCAACGGCTACGGCTACGCCTCAATCCAGCAGAACCCGATCAAGCGTCTGCATGACGGCAAGCAGGAGGAAACCGAAGTGATGTGGTTGCTGGCGCAGAAGCTGAAGGCCAAGGGCTTTGCCAATCTGGCCGACTATTACGACACGATCAAGGACCCGGAGACCGGGAAGTCGGCGACTAACGAACTCGAATTCAGCGAATTTGCCGCCAAGTTCACCAGCGCACCGATTTGGGATGGCAAGGAAGTACAGAAGGGCGACGCGCCGGTCAATGGCTGGGCCGAGTTCAAGGCCAGAGGCATGTTCTCCGGCGCACGCTACACGCTCAAGAAGGGCTGGGGCGGCAAGTTCAAGACCGAGACGAAAAAGTTCGAGTTCTACAGCGAAACGCTGAAGAAGAAACTGACCGAACACGCCGCAAAGCATGAAACCACCACCGACGACATTCTCTCCGTCAGCGGTTACACGGCGCGCGGCGATGTTGCCTTCGTGCCGCACTACGAGGTGCCAAAGCGGCATGGCAGCGTGGAGGAGTTCCCCTTCAATTTCATCGACTACAAGTCACGCCTGAACCGCGAAGGCCGCTCGCAGAACCTGCCGTGGTATCAGGAGTTCAAGAAGGTCGATCCGGGCGATGTGTCCTGGGGCGATGTGGTCAAGATGAACCCGCTGGACGGTGCCAAGCTGGGCCTGAAAACGGGCGACAAGGTCAAGATCACGTCGCAGGCGGGTTCGATCACCGTCGACCTCAAACTTTGGGAAGGGGTACGTCCCGGTACCGTGGCCAAGTGCTACGGACAAGGTCACTGGGCCTACGGACGCGTTGCCGCCAAGGATTACGCTCAGGCAACCCCACTGGGGGCCAACAACAACGAGATTCTGGTCGATGATTACGACCGGATGAGTGGTGCCACGGCACGTAACGGTGGCTTCACCGGTGTGCGGATTACCAAGGCCTGAGCGCCGTCCTTAAGGAGATTATGATGTCAAAACTTGGAATGGTTATTGATCTGGGACGCTGCGTGGGCTGTGGTGCTTGCGCATTTGCCTGCAAATCGGAAAACAACACGCGCAATCGCGCTAACGGCCAAAGCTACAACTGGGCCGACTTCATCATGCACACCGAGGGCACGTTCCCCAACACCACACACTTCGTGCTACCGGTGCTGTGCAATCACTGCGACGAGCCGCCGTGCATCGCGATTTGCCCGGGCAACCCGGAAAAGGCGGGCAAGGGCAAGCCGTACAAGGCGCTGTTCAAGACGGCAGAAGGCATTACCCTGCACAACCCGGAACTGTGCGTGGGTTGCGGCGATTGCCAGACGTCAAAGGGCTGTCCTTACAGCCACGAGAAGCTCGGCTCGTCCAGCCTCAACGGAGAGACCTACAGCGTCATCAGCCTGAATCCTGCGGAAGACAACCCGCAACCGTTCTGGGCGGACAAGACGGCAGCAATTGCCGGCGGTACATCATCGGGCGCAGAGGTGTCGGCCAAGTCCGGTGCCAGGATTCCTGCGGAAAACGTGTGGCAGGGCGGTGAACTAAAGTCGATTCGCTCGGACGATGTGATCGAAAAATGCACCTTCTGCTACCACCGCGTCAGCAATGGCCTGCAACCGGCCTGCGTTGAAGTCTGCCCGTCGCAAGCCCGCATCTTTGGCGATCAGCAAGATCCGAACAGCAATATCTCGCAGATCCTGAAGAACGAAAAGAGCTTCCGCCTGCAGGAAGACAAGGGCACCAAGCCCAACGTGCATTACGTGGGCAAGTACAGTCCTCGGGCGTGATTCATTGATGACCCTGTAACATTGGGGGCCGGCTAATCACCGGCTCTGTTTGATCCCGCTTCAGGAGATGCAATGAGCGAATATATCAACGGCAAAGCAGGCGCACGCGAGAATTTGTGCCGCTTTCTTGCCGCCTGCTATTACGAACCCTGCGTGGATTTTGTCGAAGAGCGCCTGTTTGACTCGATGCTGGCAGCAGCAAGTGTCATCCACCCGGATCTCGCTGAGGGCGCCCGCAAGCTGGGCAAGGAATTTGTCGCGCAGGATATAGAGACGCTGCTGATCGACCATACGGCGTTGTTCATCGGCCCTTCGCAACCCAAGGCCATGCCGTATGGCTCCTTCTGGCAGACCGATGATCAGTCGATGCGTCAGGATGCAACGATGGCGGTGGTCGAGATCTACGCGCAGGGCGGCTTCGAGGTTGACGAAGACGTCCATGATTTTCCGGACCATGTCGCCGTGGAGTTGGAGTTTCTCTATGTACTGATCTTTGCGCAAAACCAGGCGCAGCTCAGCGGCAACGCGGATGATCTTTCAGCTGCCAACGCGCTGCATCGCCGTTTCCTTGATGAGCACTTGGGAACGTGGTTTGACGCTTTCGCAGCATCCGTCAATTCGGGAGCCGAAACGGCGTTTTACCGGGAACTGGTCGACCTTACCGGGTGTTTTTCACGGATGGAGAGCAAATTGTCAAGATTGCGTTAAGCCGGCACGGAATAAGGACATTCACTGTGCTCATTGACATCAATCAAGACAGTTCTGTTTAATCGTATCAGGATGAACAGTATGGTTTTATGCATGCTGCGAAGCATGTTGATGATGTATTTTTTCCACCACGGGGATTGTCATGAAGAAAACTTTGCTATTTCTTAGCCTGGCCGTAATCGGCACAGGTTCCGTTCTGGCTGCTGACCCGGCCAAAATCAACTGGTCGAAACTTCCCGCCACCAATATTCCAATGTTTTATCCCGGGCAATCCTCGTACGAGTGGTTGCGCAGTGACGAGCACAAGAACGCAGCCAAGGAAGTCAAACGTGGCGATTCCTGCCGGTCCTGCCACGATGAAGAAGACGCCGAAAAAGATCTGGGCAACAAGCTGGTGAAAGCCAATCGTCTTGAGCCGATGCCGGTTGCGGGCAAGTCGGGTTACAAGGATTTGAAGGTGCAGGCTGCTTACGATGCCAAGAATCTCTATCTGCGCTACCAGTGGAAAACCGACAACGCTCACGCCGGCACCGAGCACCAGTATTTGCGCTTCGACGGCAAGGAATGGAAGGTCTGGGGCTTCCCGAAACTCGACAAGATCGTCCAGGACCGCCAGATGCAGGGCATCTACGAAGATCGCATGTCGATCATGATCGACGATGGCAAGGTTCCCGGTTTTGCCAAGCAGGGTTGCTGGCTAACCTGTCACGATGGTCAGCGTGACATGCCCAAGCAGTTCACCAAGGCGGAAGTCGCTGCCAACCCAATGCTGACGGCGATCAAGAAGGGCGATGTGCGCAAGTATCTGCCCGACAGCCGCACCGATCCGTCCGACTGGAAGACAGGCAAGACGGTTGAAGAATTGGCCAAGCTCAAGGCCGCCGGCTACTTTGTTGACCTTATCCAGTGGCGCGCACATCGCAGCACGTCGGTCAACATGGCGGATGACGGCTACGTGCTCGAATGGCGTCTTGGCGATGCCGGCAAGGACATGTTCAGCGGCAATTCGGACAAGGCGACGCACGCACCAAAATACATGTGGGATGCAAAAAAGGTGGGCTACAAGTCGATCACCGTCGATCAGTTGTATAACGGCGATCACTTCCTGGTTCGCGAGAAGAACGCGGTGCCGTTTGACCCGAACGCCGGCTGGAAAGAAGGCGACATGGTTCCGGATTACATCGTCAGCCGTGAAGATGCCAAGGGTTCTGCCGCCGACAACAACGCCGTTGGCACCTGGAAGGACGGCATGTGGACGGTGGTGATGACGCGTCCGTTGGGGCTAACCAATGACGACGACAAGAACCTGAAGGCAGGTAGCGTCTATAACGTCGGCTTTGCTATTCATGACGACAACATCACGACGCGCGGTCACCAGGTTTCCTTCGAGAAGACGCTGGGTATAGGCGTTAAAAAGGGCACCAAGGTGGATATCAACGCCACCAAGCTGCCATAAGCTGTTTTTTAGCGCTGCCCGGCCTCAAGCCCGGGCAGCATTTTGTTTCTTTGTTTGATGAGGATGCCATGAAACTGACAAACACTCTGCTGGTCGCTGCCCTGCTCTCGCTCGGTCTGGTTGGCTCTGCTTCTGCTGCCATGGACGATGAGGCAGCAAAAGTAATTCTCACAAGGAATGACTGCACGAAATGTCATGCTGTCGATAAAACCAAGAAGGGTCCGTCGTACAAGAAGGTCGCCGCCAAGTACAAGGGCAAGGCTGACGGCGAAGAAAAAGCCATCAAGAACATGACCGAGGGCAAGAAAGTCAAGCTTGAAGATGGTACTGAAGAAGATCACAAGATCATTGACACGAAAGATCCGGCAGAGCTTAAGGGCCTGGCTCAGTGGATTCTGACGCGCTGATGGACCATTGCCTGCGAACGTGATTTAGCCACCCGCTCAACTATTTGTTGAGCGGGTGGCTTGCTTTGCAGACCTGGTTTAGCAATTCGCAAAATGCATTACACGACTCTGTCGCCGCACAAACAGATTCAGTGCCCAAAAAATAAGCAATCGGGGAAAAATCATGCGCACCAAGAGGTTTGCAGTGTGGCTGGCGACAACGACAATTTGCCTGGCTGGCGCTTTAATCGGCGGCTCGGCAATCGCCGCCAATGACAAGGCTGTTGATCCGCACAAACTGGACAACGCCACCTGCCAGACTTGTCACGACGGGCAAAAGGGCAAGCTGGAAGTAC
>CAJAHZ010000031.1 GCA_903939665.1 uncultured Pseudomonadota bacterium
GGCAACCCCGCTGGGGGCCAACAACAACGAGATTCTGGTCGATGACTATGACCGGTTGAGTGGTGCCACGGCACGCAACGGTGGCTTCACCGGTGTGCGGATCACCAAGGCCTGAGCGCCATCCTTAAGGAGATTATTATGTCAAAACTTGGAATGGTTATCGATCTGGGACGCTGCGTTGGCTGCGGTGCTTGCGCCTTTGCCTGTAAGGCGGAAAACAACACGCGCAATCGCGCGAACGGCCAAAGCTACAACTGGGCCGACTTCATCATGTATACCGAAGGCACCTTCCCCAATACCCGGCACTTTGTGCTGCCGGTGCTGTGCAATCATTGCGACGAACCCCCATGCATCGCAATTTGCCCGGGCAACCCGGAGAAGGCGGGCAAGGGCAAGCCGTACAAGGCGCTGTTCAAAACGGCGGAAGGCATTACCTTGCACAACCCGGAACTGTGCGTCGGTTGCGGTGATTGCCAGACGTCGAAGGGCTGTCCTTACAGCCACGAGAAGCTTGGCGCATCGAGCCTCAACGGCGAGACCTACAGCGTGATCAGCCTGAACCCTGCAGAAGACAATCCGCAGCCTTTCTGGGCAGACAAGAGCGCGGCAATTCCCGGCGGCACGTCATCGGGTGCCGAAGTCTCGGCCAAGGCCGGCGCCACGATTCCCGCGATGCAAGCCTGGCAGGGCGGCGAAACGAAGCCGATTCGCAGCGACGATGTGATCGAGAAGTGCACCTTCTGCTACCACCGCGT
The DNA here is from genome assembly GCA_903939665.1 of uncultured Pseudomonadota bacterium. Lineage (GTDB taxonomy): Bacteria > Pseudomonadota > Gammaproteobacteria > Burkholderiales > Rhodocyclaceae > CAJBIL01. The sequence goes on from CAJAHZ010000031.1 coordinate 756, forward strand.
GAGCAATGGCCTGCAACCGGCCTGCGTTGAAGTCTGCCCGTCGCAGGCCCGCATCTTTGGCGATCAGCAAGATCCGAGCAGCAAGATCTCGCAGATCCTGAAGAACGAAAAGAGCTTCCGTCTGCAGGAAGAAAAAGGCACCAAGCCGAACGTGCACTACGTCGGCAAGTACAGCCCTCGGGCGTGATTCATTGATGCTGAAATAGCATTGGGAGCCGGCCAATCACCGGCTCTGTTTGATCCGGCTTCAGGAGATACAATGAGCGAATATGTCAACGGCAAAGCAGGCGCGCGCGAGGATTTGTGCCGTTTTCTTGCCGCCTGCTATTACGAACCCTGCGTGGATTTTGCCGAAGAGCGCCTGTTTGACTCGATGCTGGCAGCAGCAAGTGCCATCCACCCTGATCTCGCCGAGGGTGCCCGCAAGCTGGGCAAGGAATTTGTCGTGCAGGATTTGGAGACGCTGCTGATCGACCATACAGCGCTATTCATTGGCCCTTCGCAGCCCAAGGCCATGCCGTACGGCTCCTTCTGGCAGACTGACGATCAGTCGATGCGGCAGGATGCCACGATGTCGGTGGTCGACATCTACGAACAGGGCGGCTTCGAGGTCAGCGAAGATGTTCATGATTTTCCGGACCATGTGGCGGTGCAACTGGAATTTCTCTACGCACTGATCTTTGCACAAAACCAGGCGCAACTTAGCGGCAACGCGGATGATCTTTCAGCGGCCAACGCGCTGCATCGCCGTTTCCTTGATGAGCACCTGGGGACGTGGTTTGACGCTTTCGCTGCAGCAGTCAAATCAGGAGCCGACACCGCGTTCTACCGGGAGCTGGTCGACCTCACCGGGCTTTTCGCGCGCATGGAGAGCGAATTGCCACGGTTGCCTTACGGCTGGGCCGCGTGAGACATTCACCGTGGTTGTTGACATAAATCAAGACAACGATGTCTGATCGTATCATCATAGACATCATGGTTTTTTGCACGCGGTACGGTTATTTCCGATGTTCATTTTCCACAGAGGGATTGTCATGAAAAAGACTTTGCTATTTCTTAGCCTGGCCGTGATCGGCACAGGTTCCGCTCTGGCTGCCGACCCGGCAAAAATCAACTGGTCGAAACTTCCCGCCACCAACATTCCGATGTTCTATCCCGGTCAATCCTCATACGAGTGGTTGCGTAGCGACGAGCACAAGAACGCTGCAAAAGAGGTCAAGCGTGGCGATTCCTGCATGTCCTGCCACGATGAAGAAGGTGCCGAAAAAGATCTGGGCAACAAACTCGTCAAAGCCAACCGTCTGGAGCCGATGCCGGTTGCGGGCAAGTCGGGCTACAAGGATCTGAAGGTGCAGGCCGCCTATGATGCCAAGAACCTCTATCTGCGCTACCAGTGGAAAACC
>CAJAHZ010000032.1 GCA_903939665.1 uncultured Pseudomonadota bacterium
GACTGACAACTGGCACTCTGAGTTCGCGGCTCGACGGCAGCAACTCGGCCACTGCCGCCGTTGGCAATTTTTGAAATATGGAACCAGCACGGCAGGTTTGAGCGTCAGCTTACCGAAATGTTGAACTCACCCTATCGGCCAGGTCCGGTCACTGGCAATTTTGAAAAGCAGCCGCCCAGCGTTCAAATTTTCCGGAGAATTCGGGATCACACTCAGTTGATTGAGCGCCAAACTGTTAATCCGTAGGTCCCTGGTTCGAGCCCAGGTCGGGGAGCCAATTAGATTCAACCACTTAGGCCATCCATTGCGGGTGGCCTTTGTGCTTTTGGGTGATCGGAATTGCGGAAGTCCGGCGCTCTATGGATGGTCGGGGATCGGTATTGGGGGAGCCCGGCGGCGGGGTATGGCGGCAGGTTTCAGCTTGTCGCCCCTGCTGGGCGCACCGGTGGGAGTTCTGGGAAACCAAAACCTGCGAGGCTGGAAAGCTCCAGGCAGGCTGGGGGAGTGGACGATAGGGAATCTGCGGAACAGTATGCCGAAAAGAACCGCTTATGCTCACCACACGAAAAATTGGTCTGTATGGTCTAATTCCCCTTGGTATACCCCAAAGGGAATATACCTCAGCTTACATTCAGTGCAATAAGCGATCCAAATATGCTTCGCTACTCGGCTGAATGTTAGACCTTAATTACGTCACAGGGGGTAGCGTGTTGAAAATCTATTTGGCAGACCTTGTTTACGACACAATCGACTCCAACTTTACTGTGCCGCTCAACATTGCCTATATTGCGGCATACACTCACGAAAAGTTTCCGAAGCAAGTTGAGATCAAACTGTTTAAGTACCCGAAGGAACTGGAACGTGCCCTGAAGGAATCCCCACCTGATGTTCTAGGACTTAGTCATTACAGTTGGAACTCTCGCCTTTGCATTGCCATGGCGAATTTTGCCAAGACAATCGATCCCATGATTGTAACCGTCATGGGGGGGCCCAATGTACGAACTAGCCCTTCAGAATTACAGGCATTTCTCAATTCTCATTTGGGTGTGGACTACTACGTTGTACATGAGGGTGAGGAACCGTTTGCCAATTTGATAGGGAGATTGCTGCAAGAGCGCTCTCCATTGCCTAACGATGTGCCTGGTTGTGCCCGAGTGCACCTACAGACTCTTCACTACAATGTCGTGGACTTTAGCGGGAAGCCAAGAGAGATTTTACAGCCGAGTCCTTACCTGACAGGATGGCTGGATACTTTCATCGCTGACCCTAAAATGATTCCACTTTTTGAAACTAATCGAGGGTGTCCATTTGGGTGCACTTACTGTGCTTGGGGGGTGGCTGCCTTATCAAAAGTACGGCGTCGACCGGTTGACGAAATATATGCGGAACTTGAATACGTCGGGGAAAAATCGAGCCGACAGCCTCTGTGGATATTCTGTGACGCGAACTTTGGGATATTTCCTCGCGATGTCGACATAGCAAAACAATTACGGGCTGTTATGGACAGAAACGGCTTTCCGGCCAGCGTTACACTTTGGCACTCGAAAAACACGGGACAGAGAAACATTGATATCGTTAAGATCATTGGTGGACTGCACGAGGGTTACGTAGCGATTCAATCAACCGACTCAAATGTATTGCGTGATTCGGGTCGTGGGACAATGAAGTTGAGTGAGTTCAAGAAGGTCATCGACCATTACAAGGATAACCATCTCCCTGTTGGGACAGATCTGCTCATTGGTCTACCGGGAGAGTCGGCGGAAAGCCACTTGCAAACATTATGTGATGCATTTGATCTGGGATTCGACCATCTAGGAATTTACAATATTCGGTTGCTGCCTGGCACCGATTACGAAACCGAGGAATCTCGAAAGAAATACGGGATCCAGTCCAAGTTTCGCCCTATCTACGGATCCTATGGAATCGTTGGGGGAAAAAGAATATTCGAGTTGGAGGAATCTGTTCGAGGGACAAACTCGATGACTGAGCAGGAACTTAACGGATTTAAAGTGCTGCATACCCTTATCGGATTTGCCTGGAATAGTGGTTATCTTAAGCCGATACTGAAGTATGGGCAAAGTCTCGGTGTCAATCCAGGCATGCTTCTACATCAACTGACTTTGTGCACGAACCCGACATTGAGCAAACTATTCTTGCAGATGAAGGTTGATTCGCAGCAGGAATGGTTTGACGATGCCAATAGCATGATTCGCTACTATGAAGAACCCCAGCACTACGATGCTCTGGTTAGCAATTTCATGAAACTATATATGCTTTTTCTGGCAAGGATATTTCAGGACCCAGAAACAATCGAAACAATTGGCGACGAACTGGTCTTGATTCTGATGAAGAACCTGCCCTCGGGGGCCCAGTGCGACAGGATAATTTTGGATTCCCTACTGAATCTCATCCGGTTGAGGGCGTGTAACGACCTTCTTCAGAACCCGTTTTCAAAAATAGTTGATTGTCCTGGAGTTGTGGCTGCGCTGTTGTTTGATCAACCCGATTACGAACAGTTGCCGGTCGTTGAATTGGAGATATATCGGACTCCAGAGATTCATTCTTTATGCCAAGCAGCGATAGCACCACGACTAGAGGAAAACGGAAGACCGAGCCTCCATGCGATCGTAAAATTTCTTGAGATGGGGGGGCAAAAGGCCTTTGTCAACGAATTGCGTCTCCATTGATTCAGTCTATTGGTTTCACTACCGGGTCTTTCAGCTTCTTTCTGGACGATTCATATGATTCACAACTCTAACTCTTCCCTATCATCACCCGCCGGCCTCGTCTTGTAATCCCGCGATTCCGATATTGCTGTACCCCTAGCCCCATCACTCCCCACAGGAGTCTTGGGGCATTTCCATTTCTGCATCCCTACAAGGAGCCCTCCCCAATGCTTCCCGTCCTACTCTCCAAAGGCCTCAAGTTGGCCAGTGAGCTAATTTCAGTCGTCATCTTGACGGTCAAGTGGTATCGCACTCGGCGGTTGTAAAAATAGAAATCGCAGTAGTGAACGTCGGCTATGGAGGAGTGATCGCCAGTGACCGCTGAGGGTCGAAAGCTCCAGTTGGATAAGGCATCCGCATAGCCGCCATCCACAATTTACCAAGGACTCCCCGCGAACGTCGGCATTGGCCGAATTGTTGTCGGTGGGCAAGTAAAAGTGCTCGTCTCTTGCGCAAACTATTACCTTGCGGCGTCGCCGACCAGACCGAATGGCGCCCAGAATGCCGGGTGGCTGTATTCCTTCGAACTGGCCATCAGTTGCAGCATTGAATGACGCAGCGCTTCGGCCTTTGATTCTTCGGCTTGCAGTGTTTGTCGCTTGAAAAGCCCGGTGGTCAGCAGTCTTGCCGAGACCGTTTCTACCGGCCAGTAGGAAACCAGCAGGCGGCGTGATCCGGCGAAGAAGAAGGCGCGCCCGAGGCCGGAAACGGCTTCGTCGCTCTTGCCGTCGCCACTTGCGGTATTGCATGCCGAGAGCACAACCCAGTCGGCATTGAGCTTCAGGCCGAGCACTTCGCTCATGGTCAGGAAGCCGTCGTTATTCCGGTCATCGCTCAACATCGGGTTGGCCATCGCCAGGCTCGGTTGATCGAGCCCGCGCAGATCGCCAGGAACAAGTCCGTGCGTAGCAAACGCCACGACGTGATAGGCGGCGAGATTGCTGCTCTTGACCTTGCTTTCGGTCGCGTTTTTGCCGAAAAAGAGATCGGTTTTCGGATTGGCCCCGAGTGTTTTTCCAATTTCCTTCAGTTCGTCCGACGTATCGGGCAGCGGCGGTAGTTGTGAAAAACCGAGCAGAAGCGCTGATGTGTCGCTTTCGGGCGGTGCAGCGGCGGCGCGTGTGCTGCCGGTTACGGCTGGTTCTCCCGGTAAATCACTAGTGATCGGCGTGATACCGAGATTGCGTACTGAGCGTGTGCCGGCAGTCTTGGTGGGCGTCTGGGCGATGAAAAGCGGGTCGCCAAAGCCGATGAAAGCACTGCGCTTCGTTTCAATGCGCCCCTGGCCACGCAGGGAAATCAGCGTTCCTGCTGAAGGCTGTTGGGCGATGGCGACTTTTTTCAGCAGCCATGCTTGCTCGGCGAGATCTTTTACGACGGATTTTGCGGTAACGAGGACTGCGAAGGGGAGTTGCCCAAGCGTGCCGTGCGGGATGATGTTCAGTAACTTTGCATTTTCCCAGAGCGCTTCGTCTGGAGCCAGCAGTGCGCTGTATAGGCTCCGGGCACCCTCCGTGTCGAACGGGCGGATATTTTCGCCACTCAGGTCGAAGGCGTGGCGCAGGGAGGCAACCTGCTGGTCGACCTGTTGCCGGGACAGTGCCACGGTGCGGAATGCGCTACGCGCTGGCGTGATCGTCCACACGTAAGTTGTTTGCTCGGCAACGTAGATGGCGATGGTCGCCTCATCTTTGTTCAACACCTTCTGGATGTCCGCCGGGGTGGGTGGCTTGGGTGAGATCAGGTCGGCATAGGCCGGGTAGCGCTCGACCAGTTCGCGGCGCAGGGTGGCGTGTTGGGATTCCAGTCGAACGACGTCGCTGCGGATATCGGTAATGGTCTTGTCGAGACGTTGTTCCTCGGGCGCCGAGGCGAGGCGGGTCAGCAGTTTGTTGAGCGCGCTGATCTGATTGGCCGTGTCCTGCTCACGCCGTGCCAGTTCGGCCAGCGCGGCGTCGGGCAGGCTGGCGCGCGCTGCGCTGCTGGCAATGGCTTGCTGAACGCTGGAGCCGCGTGCCACTTCGGCAACGCGGAATGCTTCGGCAACCGGGTCGAAACTGGAAGGAACTGATTTATTACTGGCCAGACGCGCCAGCAGTTCGAGGTAGCCCTCGGCGATCAGGCGTAGCCGGTACTGCCGGACGAAGCCGCCATTTTCCGAGCTGTTGTCGGTTTCCGCCTGACGAATCAGTACCGGGAAGGCTTCGCGGAATTCGCTCAGCGCGGCTTCATCCTTCCCGGCGGCGACCAGAACCACCGCGAGATAGCCGCGCAGGTGGGCGAAATAGAGCGGGTCGATGAAAGGCTTTTTCAGGTTCCAGTTGATGATGGCGCGCAGCATTTTCTCGGCATCATCGGTGCGCTGGTTCTTGAGCAGCGCCATCGCCCAGGTGAGGTTGTTTGATCCGCTTCGTGCGAACTGCTCGGCGCCGCTACGCAGGCCCTGATCGCGCTGTTCATAAGCTTTCAGCGCATTTGCCCAGCGGTTCTGTACACCGAACAGGAAGCCAATATTCATGCGCAGGTTGGCGAGGGCGGTTGAGTAACTGCGGACGCCGGAGCCTTCCAGCGCGGCTAGGGCGGTCTCCTGCAGACGGAGCGCCTCGGCAATCTGCCCCTGTTGCAGCTTGATATTTCCCAGCATCCCCAACGCATTTGATGTGGCCAGCGTGTTTTTCCCCGAGCGAGAAAGTGTCTCCTGCAGCGCCTGGCGAGCCAGAATTTCGGCTTCGCCGGTTTTTCCCTGTACTGAAAGAATGCTGGCAAGAAGCCGCTTGCGCTCAGTCAGGGTGCCCGTCGCGAGACGGTTGTCGAGGTGCTCCGGGGGGCGTTTGGCGGACACCGTGTCAAAAAATTCCCGGGCGTAGCTCAATGCCTGCCTGCGGAAGCGTTCTGCTTCCACATAATTGCCGCGCAATTCCTGCATCCATGCGGCATAACTGCTGTGCCGGCCAAGGAAATTGGCGCTGTAGATGGCCCACCCTTTCTGTTGACTCATGCCAGGCAATGTTTCGCTGGCACGCTGAAAGGCTTGTTCGGCCTTGCGCAGATTGGCCAGCCTGACTTGCGCGTCAACCAGCCAAAGTTGCGCCGAGAAATAGTGCCACCTGTTGTTGGTCTTGTATTCGTCGCTGGCGGATTCGGCATGCTCGATGAGAAGCAGCCAGTCGCCGGTTGAGTGAAGTGCGCTGTAGATGTCTCCCTGAATCCGCCAGCGGTCGCACCATAGATCCGGTGAGGCTGCCTGCTTCATGGCGAGCGCCTGTTTGAGGTCGGCGAGCGCCTGATCGTAATGGCCGAGGCGGGTGTGGGCGATGCCGCGTTTGTGCAGATAGATGCAGAGCGCTTGTGGGGTGTCGGCGCCGGGTGGCGGAGCAGCGATCTGTTTCTCCGACTCTGCGCCGGCCTTGGTATCGCTGGTTAGCAAATCGCCAGCCTCTTCCGTTGCCCGTGCCGTGAGAGATGGCGCGGCCATGCCGATGATCAGGAGTAGTTTGAGGGCAAGGCGGGAGATGGCCAGTCGCATGTCGGTTTCGAAGAGCGGAAAGAGCTAAGACTCATTCTCCTCCTTGTTTCCCGACGGCAGGGCATGAATGGGAAAAAGGGAGGCGAAAAAAAACGCCGGAAGGCTTGCACCATTCCGACGTTTTTTTGTAGCAAAGAATCCTTACTCGACCTTGGCCTTGGTGCGCAGGTCAGTCACCATCTTCTCGATTTGCTGCTGCTGGGCGCGCTGGGCGAGTTGCGGCTTGATCGCGTCAAATACAGGCGGTGTCAGCGGGCGGGTGTCCTCGAGCAGGATCACGTGGTAGCCGAAGTCGGTCTTGACCGGAACTTCGGTGTATTTGCCTTTTTCCAGCTTGACCAGCGCCTCGCCAAACGGCTTGACGTAGCTGGCCGTGCTGCTCCAGCCGAGGTCGCCGCCGTTTTCCTTGGAACCGGGGTCCTTCGACTGCTTGGCCAGTTCTTCGAACTTGGCGCCCTTTTTCAGGTTGGCGATGATCGCCTTGGCGTCGTCTTCTTTTTCGACCAGGATATGGCGCGTCTTGTACTCGGTGCCGCCAAGTTGCGTCTTGATTGCCTCATAGTCGGTTTTCAGTTGCGCATCGGTGATCGGGTGCGTTTTTACGAATTCCTGAATGAAGGCGCGGATGTAGATGGCCTGGCGCGCAAGATCGGCTTGCGCAGCGACGGCTGGCTTCTTGTCGAGGCCCATTTTCTTGGCTTCTTGCACCAGCAGTTCGCGACGAACGAGTTCTTCACGCACGGCATTCTTCAGGTCGGGGCTTTCCTGTGCGCCTTGCGATTTTTGTTCGGCAATGAATGCATCCGCCGTGGTTTGTGGAATGGCAACGCCATTGACCGTCGCAAAGGCGCTGCCCTTGGCTTTTTCGGCGGCCATGGCCGGCACTGAGATGAGTGCGCTGAAAATCAGTGCAGCAGCCAGTTTCGAGAGATTCTGCATGTGTCTTTTTCCTTCAGTCAGGATTGGTCATGATGGCGGGTATTGCGAAAACTGCTTGATTATACTTCTTCCGGCGTAAGAGACTTGATGCTCAGCGCATGAATTCGCTGGCGCATCAATTCGCCAAGCGCATCATAGACGAGGCGGTGGCGCGCGACGGTCGACTTGCCGGCAAAAGCCGCAGATACAACGAGCAGGCGATAGTGCCCGCCGCCGCTTTTGGCGCCTTCGTGCCCGGCGTGCAGCGCCGAATCGTCGATCAGTTCGATCCGGGCGGGCGCCAGTGATGCCAGGCGTTCGTGCAGGAGCGCTTCAAAAGCTCCGGCAGCGTCGTTCGGGAGCGCTTGGCTCACGCCGGCAAGGCTTTCTTGAACGGTTTGACGCTGACTCCGGCGTAGACCCCGGCGGCGATGTAGGGGTCGGCATCGGCCCAGGCCTTGGCCACTTCGAGCGAGGCAAAGTCGGCAACGATCAGGCTGCCGGAGAACCCGGCTGGACCGGGGTCCGGCGCGTCGATGGCAGGGAAAGGGCCGGCCAGAATCAGGCGGCCTTCTTCCTGCAGCGCTTTCAGGCGCTCAACATGCGCCGGACGCGCGGCAAGGCGGGCGGCGAGCGATCCCGGGTGGTCTTCACCAACGATGGCGTAAAGCATCAGTTTTTTTCCTCAATGTATTTCGATAGAAGCAGGCCCTGGCCGATCACGAAAACGAGCATCAGCCCCATGCCGCCGAAGAGCTTGAAGTTGACCCAGTCGTCGGTCGAGAAGTTGAAGGCGACGGCGAGATTGGCAATTCCCATGAAAATGAAAAAGCCGGCCCATGACCAGTTGAGCTGATTCCAGACGGGGTCGGGCAGTTGCATCTGTTCAGTGAGCAGGGTGCGGATCAGGTTTTTCTTGAAAAACAGGTTGCCGCCGATCAGCGCCGTGGCAAAAGCCCAGTACAGTACGGTCGGCTTCCATTTGATAAAGGTTTCGTCGTGGAAGATCAGCGTCATGCCGCCGAAAACCGTGACGATGCCGAGGCTGACCCAGAGCATCGTTTCGATCTTGCGGCCTCTGAAGTAAAGCCAGCCGATCTGCGCGAAGGTGGCGGCAATGGCCACGCCGGTTGCTGCGTAGATGCCGGCGAATTTGAAGGCGATGAAAAACAGGATGACGGGAAAAAGGTCGAAGAGAAATTTCATGGGTTAACCGGCTAGAATGTCGGTGAATTATGGCTGATTTGGCAGGCTGCTGTCCATTTTTCGGCGTTGTGAAAATGTTGGGGGCAGCACGATCTGTCCGGGTTATTCGTTAGCGAGCCCTAAAGGGAGTTCGGCATGAACCGAGTCGCCATTATCGACGACAGTGATATCAATCTGACGCTGCTCAAGGCGCTGGTCACCAAGCTGGGTGGCTGCGAGCCGGTGTTGTTTCAGGAGTCGCGCGTTGGCCTCGCGTGGTGTGTCGACAATCGCCCCGATCTGCTGATTGTTGACTACATGATGCCGGACCTCGACGGCTTGCAGTTCATCGCCCGCTTTCGTGCGGCGCCGGGCTGCGAGGAAATCCCGGTGCTGATGATCACCGCCAACGACGACAAGGACGTTCGCTACGAGGCGCTGCAGATTGGCGCCACTGATTTTCTGACCAAGCCGGTCGATCGAATCGAGTTTTCGGCGCGTGTGCGCAACATGCTCTCGCTCAGCACCAGCCGGCGGCACCTAGCCGACCGTGCAGCGTGGCTGGCAGAAGCGGTGGAGAAGGCGACGGCGGCCATTCGTTCGCGTGAGCAGGAGTTGCTCTTTCGCATGTCGCGGGCTGCCGAGTTTCGCGATCCGGAAACCGGCGCACATATTCAGCGTATGGCGCATTACTCGCATCTGATTGCGGCCAGTCTGGGTTTGCCGGCAGAAGATCAGGCGCTGATCCTGCAAGCTGCACCGATGCATGATGTGGGGAAAATCGGCATCCCTGACTACATTCTTCTCAAGCCGGGCAAGCTGACGCCGGAGGAGTTTGAAGTGATGAAAACTCATTCCCGGCTGGGCTTTGAATTGCTCAGCGGCAGCGAATCCGTCGTCCTGCAGGCTGCTGCGTCAATCGCCATCGGGCATCACGAAAAATACGACGGTTCGGGTTATCCCTATGGTGTGGCTGGTGAGGCGATCCCGCTGTTCGGGCGTATCGTGGCGGTGGCCGATGTTTTCGATGCGCTGACCTCCGAACGCCCGTACAAGAAGGCCTGGACCTTTGATCAGGCGGTCAGCTTTCTGCGGGAAGGCGCCGGTCGGCATTTTGACGCGGCCTGTGTCGAGGCCTTTCTGGTGCGCATGGATGATGTTCTGGCGATCCACGCCCGCTTTCAGGACGAGGACGCGCCGGTTATATGAAATGGCTACGCGTTGTCTGGCTTGCCTGGCTCATCTGTCTTGTGCCGCGCTTTGCGTGCGCCGGGGAAGAGCGAAGTTTTACCTTCGCGGTGGTTCCCCAGTTTCCATCGGCTGAGATACATCGGGACTGGCAGCCCCTGCTCGATCGTTTGCAGAAAATGACCGGCATTAATTTCAAGCTGCAGATCAGTCGGTCGATTCCCGACTTTGAGCGGGATTTTCAGCGCGGAACGCCCGATTTCGCGTTTCTCAACCCCTATCATGCGCTGATGGCCAAGCGCTTTCAGGACTACCTGCCCCTGGTGCGCGACAGCAAGCCACTGGTTGGCCTTCTCGTCGTGCGCAGCAATGATCCGCTGCGCTCGCTGAAAGAACTGGACGGGCGCGAGATTGCCTTTCCGGCGCCCAATGCTTTTGGCGCGTCGCTCTATTTGCGCGCCCTGCTGGCCGAGGAATTTCGCGTTCATGTGACGCCGCGTTATGTGAAGACGCATAGCAACGTTTATCGCCACGTGATCATGGGTGAAGTTGCCGCAGGGGGCGGCGTCAACAACACCCTTGACCATGAGTCGGTTGAGATTCGCGGGCGATTGCGCATCCTCTATGAGTCACCGGGCGTGGCGCCGCATCCCGTCGTTGCCCATCCGCGTGTGCCCGAGGCGGTGCGCAAGGCGCTAAGCGATGCCATCCAGCGCCTCGCCGCCGACCCGGCCAGCGCTGCTTTGCTGGCGGCGGTGCAGTTGCCGCATCCGGTGCTGGCCGACTATGAGCGCGATTACCGACCGCTGGAAAAGTTGAATCTTGAACGCTATGTCGTCAGCAGCGAGGCGCAGCCGTGAGAATCAAGAGCGCACTGATTCCCCGCCGCCTCAGTTCCCAGTTGGCGCTGATCGTCTCGCTGATGTTTACCCTGACCGTCTTCGTTTACACATGGTACACGGCAGATGAACAAAGCGATCTGGCCGAATCGACGATGACGGCACAGACCCAGTCGCTGGCGAAGAGCGTCGCTGGCGCCTCGATCGGCCATCTGCTGTCGGTCGATTATGCCGAGATCGAAGCCCTGCTGTTGCAGTCGGCTGATTATCCCGAGATTCGCCTGATCAGCGTTGTGGATACCAACGGCAAGGTCTTGAGCCAGGTGCGCAAGGATGAGCGGGGCATGCTCTTTGTCGATCTGGCCGTGGCGCCGCTCAGCGTGCCGCGTGCCGTGCAGGCATCGGCAGAAGTGCGTCCGAACGCGGTTGACACGCTCTGGGACAAATTGCGCGACAGGCGTTACGGCCCCCTCTTGCTCTGGCAGCCAATCAGTTCGGGTGGTCATATCGGCTGGGTGCGCATGGAGGTCGTGCTTGATCAGCTGGTTGAGGCGCGCAAGCATATCTGGTCTGACAGTATTTTCACCGCGATCGCCGCCATTCTGATCAGCACTGCCTTGTTGCTGGTTTTCCTCGGTCGCCCGATGCGCGTGCTGCGCAACGCGACGAATTTTGCCGCGAGTCTCGATTCCCGGCGCGGCGAGCAGTTGCCGCCGTATTACGGCAACGTCGAAATCCATGAACTGATCAAGGCACTCAACCGTGCCTCCTTGCGGCTCAAGCAACAGGAGGAGGCGATCGCAGAGAGCAACCGTTTTCTGAAAAGCCTGACCGATGCGCTGGGCGAAGGCGTGCTGGCCAATGACGCCGAGGGGCGCTGTACCTTTGTCAATGCCGAGGCCGAGCGTTTGCTGGGCTGGTCGCGTGATGAACTGCTCGGCCAACGGGTGCATGACCTGATTCATTTTCAGACGGCCACCGGATTGCCGGTCAGCGGCGAAGAATGCCCGATGCATGCCAGCGTTCTTTCTGGGCACGTTTTCCGCTCGGATTTCGATGCCTTTACGCGCAAGGACGGGACGCTGTTCCCGATTTCAGTCGTTGCGGTTCCCTTGTTTGAGGGTGCGCAGTGCGTCGGCAGCGTTGCCGCCTTCCAGGACATCACCGATCGCAAGCGTGACGAGGAGTTTTTACTGGCGACCAGTTCGCGCCTCACCGCGCTGCTTGAGAGCATGCAGGCCGGCGTGCTGGTCGAGGACGAAAATTCGCAGGTGGTGGTGACCAACCAGGCGTTCTGCGACATCTTTTGTCTCGAAGTATCGAGCCCTGATCTGGTCGGTATCAGCTCGCCGGCGGTGATCAACGAGTGCGGCAAGCAACTGGTTTCGGCAGAAAGCTTTGCTGAAAAAGTGCAGTGTTTGTTGCGCGATAAAATTCACTGTCTTGGCGGCGAACTGGTCTTGCTTGACGGGCGGGTGCTCGAATATGACTACCTGCCGATCTACCTCTTTCCGTCGATACCGCAGCCCGAGGATTGTCGCGGCCATCTCTGGTTGTTCCGCGATATTTCAGACCGCAAGCACGCCGAACTTGAATTGAAGCAGGCAAAGGAGGCGGCCGAGGCGGCTAATCGTTCGAAGAGCGATTTTCTGGCCAACATGAGCCACGAAATCCGCACGCCGATGAATGGCATTGTCGGCATGACCGATCTGGCGCTCGATACCGATCTCGATCCGCATCAGCGCGACTATCTGGAAATGGTCAAGGCTTCGGCCGATGCCTTGCTGATTATCATTAACGACATTCTCGACTTCTCGAAAATCGAAGCGGGCAAGCTCGATATCGAGCACATCGATTTCGGGCTGCGCAACCTTCTGCGCCAGACGCTCAAGCCTTTATCCATGCGTGCCGAAGAAAAAGGGCTGGTGCTGCGTCATGAACTGGTGGCCGATGTCCCGGACAATCTGGTCGGCGATCCAGGGCGGCTGCGCCAGATTCTGATCAATCTGGTCGGCAACGCCATCAAATTTACCGAGCATGGCGAAGTTTGCGTCAACGTTGAATCGGCGCCATTGAATGACGGCGGCCTTGCGCTGCACATTGCCGTGCGCGATACCGGCGTCGGCATTGCCGAAGAGAAACGGCTCGACGTTTTTGGCGCCTTCTCACAGGCCGATAGTTCGATCACCCGTCGTTTTGGCGGGACGGGCCTCGGCCTCGCGATTTCGCACAAATTGGTGCTGATGATGGGGGGCCGGATCTGGCTGGAGAGCGAACTGGGCAAGGGCAGTGTTTTTCATTTCACCTTGCGCCTTGGCCTGGGCAAGGAAGATGCGTCGGCAGCAAATGGCGGTGCTGAGACGCCGTTCGAGTTGGCGCCGCAACAGAACCTGCGCATCCTGCTGGTCGAAGACAATCTGATCAATCAGCGCCTTGCGCTTGCACTGCTGGAGAAGTGCGGACATCGCGTGCTCGTCGCCGGTAACGGCCAGGAAGCGCTTGATGTGCTGGTCAGCGGTGAGTTTGATCTTGTGCTGATGGATATCCAGATGCCGGTGATGGACGGCATTGAGGCGACACAGCGCATCCGCAGTAATGAACGTGAAATCGGCAGCCGCCGCCTGCCGATCGTCGCGATGACTGCCAATGCGATGCAGGGCGATAGCGAACGCTGTCTGGCGGCGGGGATGGACGGTTACGTTTCGAAACCCGTCAAGCCAGAGGAATTGTTCGCGCAAATTGCGGCGGTGCTCGGTGCCGGCACCAATCCTTCGGTCATCCGACCGTCGCCGGCCAATCCGCTTGATCTCTACCGGCGTGCCGACGTGCTGGAACGCATGGGCGGCGACGAAGAGTTGTTCCGGATACTGGCCGGAATGTTCGTTGCCGACAGCGCGAACTACTGCAGCGCGCTGGCGCAGGCGATGGCCGCCGCCGATGCGCCGACGCTGGAACGTGAAGCGCACACGCTAAAGGGCTTGCTCGCCACCTTCTCGGCGGACGAAGGAACGGCCCTTGCGCAGCAACTTGAGGCATGCGCCAAGTGGGGCAAGCTTGAGGGGGCTGGCGAGTTGACGGTCGCGCTGATCGCTGCCGTCAAGCGGCTTGCCGAAGCGCTGTCGGGCGAGATTGCCTGAATAGCGTAGCGAATGAATTGCCGGTGACGCGGTGTAGAATGACAACCCTCCACATTTAAGAATTGCCCGGAAACGATCAGTCAATGGGAAATCAATATCAACCCGACGTGACGGTCGCAGATGCCGTCGTTTCTCCATCGACAGGTGTAACGTCTAGCGCGAAGACCATCGAGTGGGTGCTGCGCCTTTATATCGCCGGACAAACGCCAAAATCACTGGCTGCCGTTTCAAATCTTCGCCGTATCTGCGACGAGCATCTGGCAAATCAGTACGATATTGAGATTGTCGATCTGCTGAAAAATCCGCAATTGGCTGAGGGCGATAAGATTATCGCCATTCCGACGCTGGTGCGCAGGCTTCCCGAACCGATGCGCAGGATTATCGGCGATCTGTCCGATACCGAGAAAACGCTGGTTGGCCTTCAGTTAAAGACCAGGTAGCGTCGATCAGGACATGGCGGCACAAGTGAACGAGACGGCCGAGATCGCAGTGCTGCGTGCCCAGCTTGCGGAGGCGGAAGCTGTTCTGGATGCTATCCGCTCGGGTGCGGCGGATGCGTTCATAGGAGAAGCGGGCGGTGTTTTTCACCTGAAAGGGGCTGAAAAGCCTTACGTCACCTTTTTCGATGAGATGAACGAAGGCGGCGTGACGCTCGATATCAGCGGCAATATCCTGCATGGCAATCCCTGTTTTGCTGCCATGACAGGCAGGCCGATTGAAGCGCTGCGCGGCGAATCATTCTGTGCCTGCATCGCACCCGAAAGCCATGTTCGTGTTGCAGAGCTGCTGGCAAGCCAATCCACGTCGTCCTGCGAAGCCTTTCTCAACGCATCTCGTGGTCCATTGCTGGTCGGCCTCTCCCTCAAGGTAGCCAGCGCAGGTGTGCAGCAGTTCCGCTGCCTGGTGGTCACTGATCTGAGCGCGCGCGCTATTGCTGAGTCCGAACTGCGGGCAGCCATGGCGTCTCAGCGTGAGACCGATGCCCAGTTACGCCAGCGCGAACGCGATTTGCGCTCTGTCCTTGACCACGTTCCGTCGATGATCGGTTATTGGGGCAAAGATTTGTGCAACCGTTTCGGTAACCATGCATACAAGCACTGGTTCGGCATCGACCCGGATCAGATGGTAGGCAGGCACATCCGGGAAGTCATTGGTGAGGAGCGTTACCGACTTAATTTGCCCTACATCGAGGCGGCTTTGCGGGGCGAGCGTCAGGTTTTTGAGCGCGCCTTTCCTGTGCCAGACGGAAGTGTCGTCAGGTATTCGCTATCGCATTACATCCCCGATGTTGTTGAAGGCGAGGTTCACGGGTTTTACGCACTGGTGACCGATATCACGCCGATCAAGGAAGGGGAGGCCGCGATTCGCCGCAGCGAAGAACAGTTGCGTGCCATGTACGCCAACCTGCAGTCAGTGGTCGAAGCCGAGCGCAAGCATGTCGCACGCGAGGTACATGACGAGCTTGGTCAGATACTGACGGCCTTGCGCATGGAAACATCACTCTTGCAACGCGAGTTGGCGGGGCATGACAAAGCTCAGGAACGGATTGGTGAAATGCGCCTGCTCACCGAGAGCATGTTCAAGACCGTACGCAGCATTGCCGGCAGCCTGCGCCCTTCGACGCTTGATCTTGGCCTTGTTTCGGCCATCGAGTGGCTGGCTGAGGACTTCGAGAAGCGCTGGAAAATTGAGTGTGTGCTCGATATCGACCCGCGGGAAATTGCGGCAAGCGATGCTTACGCTACGACGGTTTTCCGTGTGATTCAGGAATCGCTGACCAATGTGGCGCGCCACGCCAATGCGAGCCGTGTCAGTATCTGGTTACGGCAATCGGCGGATCGAATGCGTCTGGAGGTTCGTGATAACGGTTGCGGTTTGCCCGATGACAATAGTCGGCTGGGTGGCTTTGGCTTGATCGGCATGAAAGAGCGGGTGGTGGAGTTGGGTGGGGCGCTGACACTCCAGTCGCAAGCCGGCCAAGGGGTGGGTATTCTTATCGATTTGCCATGGGCGCCAACGGAAGAAAATGATTCGCATACTGGTCGCTGACGATCATCGCCTGGTCAGGCGTGGCATCAAGGATATTCTGGGTACCGCAGCGGATATGACCGTTATGGGTGAGTGCGCTTGCGCTGACGAGATATTCGCCGCTTTTCAGCAAGCGCTACCCGACCTCCTGTTGCTGGATATGGCAATGCCCGGTCTGAGTGGCGTCGAGTTAATTCGGCAACTGGTCAAGAATTTTCCACAGGTCCGCATTGTCGTTCTGTCCATGCACAACGAAGGGCAGTTTGCCGCCAGCGCATTGCGTGAGGGTGCCAACGGCTATGTGACCAAAGATGCCGATCCGGATGTTCTGCTGCAGGCGGTGCGCAAGGTGGCGGCGGGGGGAAGGTTCATCGACCCGGCGCTCGTCGAAGCGCTGGTCTTCGACAACCAGAATCCGGAACAGGCGCTTGATGAAACCCTGACCGACCGCGAATTGCAGGTGCTCCGTCTGGTCGTTGCCGGAAAGTCGTTGAACGCCATCGCTGAAGAAGTGTATCTCAGTCCGAAAACCATCAGCAGCCACAAGACGCGCATCATGCAGAAACTCGGCGTCGGCAACAATGCCGATCTCGTGCGCTACGCCCTGCGCCACGGCCTTGCCAGACTCTAGCGAGTCGGGCGTGCTCCTCCCTTCTTCAAAAAGGGACAGCAAGGGACGGGGCAAAAAAAGACGAAGCGAAGCTCGTGGGAACGCAGTTAAGGAAATCCTGAATGGCGCTCGGGATTTCCTGCCCGCGTTTTCCGCTTTCCCCTGCATACATTTGCACCGCCACAACTTATCCTCCCGTCAAACAACAGATGAGCGCACCACTCGTGGTCTCAGACACCCGCCCCCTCCTGACACTATTCGTTGCCGGCACGTCAACCCGTACCGGGCCGGCCGTTGCCAACCTGAGACGCATCTGCGAGGACGAATTTCCCGCTGGTTACGAGCTTGTCGTTGTTGACGTCCTGAGCCAGCCGGCGATTGCCGAGGAGAAAAAAATCCTCGCCCTGCCTACCCTGATCAAGGAATTCCCCCTGCCGGTTCGCCGCATCATTGGAGACTTTTCCGACAAGGAAAAAGTTCTCGCCGGCATGGGTTTGTCTACCCATCAATACTGATCAATCTCGCTGGAGACGATGAGATGTTTACCCATGTACCCAACTACCCGCAAATCGAAAAAATTGAAACCGGCATCACCGGCTTTGACCTGATTTCCAGTGGCGGCCTGCCCAAAGGGCGGACGACGCTGGTTTCCGGCACCGCCGGTAGCGCAAAAACCGTTTTTGCCGTGCAGTTTCTTGCCGAAGGCATCAAGCGCTCAGGCGACGCGGGTATTTTCGTGACCTTTGAAGAGTCGCCGGCAGACATACGGCGCAACGTCAAGTCGCTGGGCTGGGATCTGGAGGTTTGGGAAGCCGAGGGGAAATGGCTGTTTGTCGACGCGTCGCCGGACCCCGGCCAGGATCAGGTGGAGGCAGGCCGCTACGATCTCGGCGCGCTGCTGGCGCGCATCGAATATGCCGTCGCGAAAATCGGCGCCACACGCCTGTCGATGGATTCGCTGGGCGCCGTTTTCGCGCAGTTCCGCGACGCCGCGCTGGTGCGCAGCGAGTTGTTCCGCATTTCGGCCATCCTGCGCCAGTTGAAGGTTACCTCCCTCATGACCTCCGAGCGAACGCAGGAATACGGTGAAATTGCCCGCTTCGGCGTAGAGGAGTTCGTCGCCGACAACGTGGTGATTTTGCGCAACGTGCTGGAGGATGAGAAGCGCCGTCGCACCATGGAAATTCTCAAGTATCGCGGCACCAGTCACCAGAAAGGCGAGTTTCCGTTCACCATCGTATCCGGGCGCGGCATTCTGGCCATTCCGCTCTCCGCGATGGAGCTCAAGCAGAAGTCTTCCAACGTCCGCATCACCTCCGGCAATGACGAGCTTGATGCGATGTGCGGTGGCGGGTTTTTCCGCGATTCGATCATTCTCGTTTCCGGGGCGACGGGCACCGGCAAGACGCTGATCACCACTGAATTTCTCAAAGGCGGCGCCGACAAAAACGAGCGCTGCCTGCTGTTCGCTTTTGAGGAAAGCCGTGAGCAACTGTTTCGCAATGCCGACGGCTGGGGCAGCAATTTCGAAGCGCTGGAAGAGTCGGGTTTGCTCAAGGTGGTGTGCGCCTATCCGGAATCGGCCAGCCTCGAAGACCATCTGATCGAGATGAAGGACATCATCGAGCACTACAAGCCGAACCGGATTGCGATTGACAGTTTTTCGGCACTGGAGCGTGTTGCGACGCCCAAAGGTTTTCGCGAGTTCGTCATCAGCCTTACGTCCTTCATCAAGCATCAGGAAGTTGCGGGGCTGTTTACCGCAACCACGCCGAGCCTGATGGGCGGCACCTCGGTGACTGAATCCCATATCTCCACACTGACCGATTCGATCATCCTGCTGCGCTATGTGGAAATGAACGGCTCGATGCGTCGCTGCATGACGGTGCTTAAAATGCGCGGATCGCTGCATGACAAGGATATTCTTGAGTTTACCATTGATGGTTCCGGGATGCATATCGGCAAGCCGTTCCGCGATGTGACCGGCATTCTTGCCGGCAACCCGCGCGAGACGCCCTTTGGTGTTTCCGCGGTCTAGCAGCAGGGGTTGTGAGTGAGACTATGGCTTCCGAGGGCAAACCGGGTGTAACGGAGTCCCTGTTTCAAAGCATCGTTGTCGATGCTTCCGACGGGATTGTCGTGGTCAATGCTGACGGCCACGTGACGTTTTGCAACCCGGCTTTCGCGAATCTGCTTCATAGAAGTCAGGCCGAGCTGAATGGCGAGCTTTTTGGTTTTCCCCTGGCCGCCGGCAATTCCACAGAAATCGACATTTTGCGCAGGGACGGAACGCTGGCGGTCGCCGAAATGCGCGTTAGCGCAACAAGTCTGGGAAAAGGCAGGGCTTTCGTTGCCATGCTGCGCGACATATCCGATCGCAAGCAGGCCGAGGCTGAACTGATCGAAGCCCTCAACGCTGCCAGGCTGGCCGATCAGGCAAAAGATGAATTCCTCGCCAACGTCTCACACGAGTTGCGCACCCCGCTCAGTGCCGTGATCGGCTTCTCTGGCCTGGCCCAGCCCCTGTGCACCGACAGCCGTCAGCGTGAGTATCTGGACAAGGTCAAAAGTGCCGGCAGTACCCTGTCCGGCATCATCAATGATCTGCTGGATGTATCGAAAATCGCCGCCGGGCGCATGGAGCTTGATGCGCACCCCTTCAGCCTGCGTCAACTGGTGCTGCGCAGCAGTTCGGTGAACAGCTACCGGGCGCAGGAGAAGTCGCTGCAACTGATCGGGCAGGTTGACGACGACGTGCCCGATGTCCTGTTTGGCGACAGCCTGCGCATTGAGCAGATTCTGCTTAACCTGCTGAGTAACGCCGTCAAGTTCACCGCAGCCGGTCAGGTGGCGTTGCGTGTTGGCCTGCATGCCAGAGAAGCGCAGCGCGTGTGCCTGAATATCGAAGTGGAAGATACCGGTATCGGTCTTTCTGACGAGGAAATCGCGCTGCTGTTCAAGCCTTTCCGGCAGGCCGACGCCTCCATGACGCGCAAGTTTGGCGGCACCGGTCTTGGGTTGGTGATCTGCAAGCGACTGGCGGAACTGATGGGCGGCGAAATCAGCGTCAGCAGCCGCAAGGAAAGGGGCTCGGTTTTCACGGTGCAACTCTGGCTCGCGCTTGGTGAGGCCGGTGATTTGCTCGTTGTGCCTGAAGAAGCGCAGGAGTGGGTGCAGGTGCGCTACGAGAATGCGCGCGTACTGGTGGTCGATGACCAGCCCTTCAATCGCGATGTCGTCGAGGGCCTGCTCGCCGTCGTCGGTATTGTTCCGCACCACGCATGCAACGGGCAGGAAGCGCTCGATATCCTGTCCAGCGGAGCGGATGTTTTCGATATGGTTCTGATGGACATCCAGATGCCGCTCATGGACGGCCTCACGGCGACCCGTGCGATTCGCCGGATGGATGGTTTTGCGAGCTTGCCGATCGTCGCCATGACAGCGCATACGATGACACATGAGCGCGGCAGGGCGAGCGACGCGGGGATGAACGACCACATCGGCAAGCCCTTTGATGAAGCGGGTTTTTACCGCGTCCTCGCGAAGTGGATATCGCCCGATAAGCAACGCCGGCAGGCCTGTGTAGCGGCGAGTCCCGGTGTTGGTGACGGGAATTGCAGCCTGCCCTCCCTGTGTGGCGTTGATATGCGCGCCGGGCTGGCCCTGATGATCGGCGACGAGGTGCGTTATCGTCACTGGCTGGGTGATTTTGTCAGCGAAGCGCCGGTCGCGATAGATCAGATCCGGCGGGCACTTGCTGCGGCGACGCCCCGCGAGGCCAGTCTGGCTGCGCATGTCCTGAAGGGACGCAGCGGTATGCTTGGCATGAACGAGTTGCATGCCCGCGCAGCGGCGCTCGAATCGGCCATCGACTGCGCGCAGCAGGTGGAAGCATTGCTGTGCGCTCTGGAACAAGACGTTACCTTGATGTGCGCAGAAATCCGGGGCAAGCTCGGCCTCGTTGAAAAACCAGCGTCGGCAGTTGAGGTGTTGCCGGCTGCACTCCCCACGGATATGCTGCCGCCTTCGGTGACGATACTGGTCGCTCGCTTGCAGGCTGGCGACAGTGACTGCGACAGGATCGTTGCCGAGTGCCTGGTCGAACTCAAGGACACGGTTTGGGCCGCACTTTTGCAGCGCGCTGCGACCCATATCCAGCGCTTCGATTTTGCCGCTGCCGGCAAACTGCTCACCGGTGAGCGGCAAGCGCCGGCGCGGGAATCCTGACGGATGAAGGATCTGGTTTTTCAAAGCATCGTTGAGCACGCATCTGACGGCATTGTCGTGGTGGGTAGCGACGGCCATGTTGTTTTTTGCAATCCGGCTTTTGCCCGGCTGTTCCAGAGGGCGACGGATGAGTTCGCGGGAGGCCTCTTCGGTTATCCGGTGGTTGCCGGGGAGTCGACTGAAATCGATATCCTGCACAAGGACGGCTCATGGGGTGTCGCCGAGATGCGTGTCAGCCAGACAACCGCCCGCGATCAGCCTGTTTTCATTGCCATGCTGCGCGACATCACCGAACGCAAGCGCATTGAACTGGCGCTGCGTCAGACCAAGGAAGCGCTTGCTGCTTTATACCGATGCGCGCCGCTCGGCGTGATCGCAATAAGCAAGGATGGGCGCGTTGATTTCTGGAATCCGGCTGCAGAGGCGATTTTTGGCTGGAGCGCGCTTGAAGTGCTGGGCGGTGCTTTCCCCAACCATCTTTCGGCGCAGTTGAATAACGAACTGTCGGGAATCGACGAGTTGCTGAAGTGCGGCGAGGCAATCATGGGCAAGGAAGTCCGCTTGCTCAGAAAAGACGGGGCGCTGATCGATGTCAGTATTTCTCTGGCAATCGTTCCTGGGGAGGTCGGGTGCGCGGCGGGCCTCGTGTGCATCGTTGAAGACATCTCACGCCGCTTGCACGATGCAGAATGGCTGCGCCTGTCGGGCAAGATCTTCGAAAACACGCAGGAAGGCATCCTGGTGACCGACGCCCATGGCGTCATCCTGATGGTCAACCCGGCCTTTGTCGCGATGACCGGTTATACGGCGAAAGAGGCTGTTGGCAGCAAGCCAAATCTCCTGAATTCGGGGCGGCACGAAAAAACTTTTTACGATGAAATGTGGCGTGCCCTTGCCGAGGATGGTCAATGGCGAGGAGAAATCTGGAACCGTCGAAAAAGCGGCGAGATTTACCCCGAGTGGATAAATATGAGTGCCATTAACGACAGTGACGGAACGGTCAGCCATTATGTTGCGGTCTTTTCCGATATCACTACGGTCAAGGAAAATGAGGAAAGGCTGCGCGCCCTTGCGCACTTCGATACCCTGACCGGGCTGCCGAACCGTTTCCTGTTCCAGAATCACGCAGAACTTGCGCTTGCCCAGGCCGCCCGCAACGGCAGGCAGGTGGCGATCATGTTCCTTGATCTGGATCGCTTCAAGATAGTCAATGATACGTTGGGCCATCGTGCCGGCGATGCCTTGCTGATCGAGGTCGCGCAGCGGCTGTCCGGCTGTTTGCGCGCCGGAGATACCCTCGGCCGGGTGGGGGGCGACGAGTTCAATGCGGTTTTGCCCGACCTTGAAAATGCAGCGGCGGCAGCCAGCGTCGCCGGCAAGTTCATCGACGTGCTTGCCCGTCCGTTTCTGATCGAGGGCCGGGAATTCCAGGTCACCACCAGCATTGGCATTGCCATTTTTCCGCAGCACGGCGGGCATCTGGAGCTGTTGTCACGCGCCGCCGATTCGGCGATGTATCAGGTCAAGCAACACGGTCGCAACGCCTACCGTTTCTCGGAGGAAGGGGTTGGCAGCGAGGCGATGGTGGCCCACGGCCAAGCGAAAAACCACTTGTCGAATGAGGCAAGTCGGGAGACACAGGGTGGTGCTCAATGAACGCCAACGTGAGTTTTGTTGAGAAGCCTGCTGACTGGCGTGACCGGGAGATCAGCGAGTTTCACACCCGTTTCGCTGAAGCCGAGGATACGCTGGCGTTGCTGCGCATTGGCGCGGTCGATCCAGCCACTTTGCTGCAACACGCCGACGCCGCGTTGTATGCTGCGAAGGCGGCGGGCGAACGTACTTTACGCTACTTCAAAAACGCCGATTAAGGTCGCCACCGTTTTCAGAAAGGAATATCTTGATGTCCGATAATTTTATGCCTGCACTTGAGAAATGTCAGACCGGTATTGCCGGCTTTGACGATATTTCGAGCGGTGGCTTGCCGCGCGGTCGCCCGACATTGATCGCTGGTCACGCGGGATCAGGCAAAACTTTGTTTGCGCTCGAATTTGTGCTGCATGGCATAACGCAGTACCAGGAGCCTGGTGTCTTTGTCAGTTTCGAGGAGACCGCCGGAGAGCTGGCGGCCAACGTCGCCTCGCTGGGGTGTGATCTGGCCAGCCACCAGGCCTCTAACCAGTTGCGCATCCTGCACATTGAACTTGATCCGCAGGAACTGATTGCAAGTGGAGATTATGACCTCGACGGACTTTTTATTCGTCTGGGTGCTGCCATCGACGCGACCGGCGCGCGCCGCATCGCGCTTGATGCCGTTGAAAACCTGTTCTCGGCCTTTGCCGATCTGCGCATTCTGCGCGCTGAATTCCGCCGCCTGATGAACTGGCTCAAGGACAAGGGGATCACCGCAGTCGTGACGACCGAGCGCGGTACCGATTCGATCTCCCGGCATGGCCTGGAAGAATACATCGCCGACTGCGTCATCGCGCTCGATAACCGTATTGAAGGCCAGCTGGCTACCCGCCGGCTGCGCATCGTCAAGTATCGCGGC
>CAJAHZ010000033.1 GCA_903939665.1 uncultured Pseudomonadota bacterium
GAAAGACCTCTCGGAGATTCGCTCCGCCCTGCGCGATCGCCGCGAAGGCTACGCCATCCTGCGCAACTACCGCAAGGATGGCACGCTGTTCTGGAACGAATTGCACATTGCCCCGGTGCTTGACGAAAAGGGGGTCGCGACGACCCATTTCATCAGCATCCTGAACGACGTAACCGAGCGCGTGCAATACGAAGAGCAACTCGAATTTCAGGCCAATCACGATGTACTGACCGGGCTGGTGAACCGCAACCTGCTCGGCGACCGCATCAATCAGGGAATCGCCCACGCCAAACGCGAACAGGGGATCGTCGGCGTCATGCTGATCGACCTCGACCGCTTCAAGGTCGTGAACGATGGGCTTGGCCACGCGCCCGGCGACGTCCTGCTACGGGAAATTGCGCGACGGCTATCCGCGTGCGTACGCGACACGGATACCGTGGCACGCCTCGGTGGCGACGAGTTCGTGGTGGTGCTGACCGGCGTCATCGATCCGGACAATGTCGCATTGATCGCCAGCAAGATTCTCAAGGCAATGAAAGAGCCTCTGTACATCGAGGACAAAAAGCTCATCGTCACCGCCTCGATTGGCATTGCGCTGTATCCACGCGACGGCGACGAGGGTGACCTCCTGCTGCGCAACGCCGACCTCGCCATGTATCGGGTGAAGGAACACGGACGCAACGACTATCGTTTCTATCTGCCGGAAATGCATGGCATGGCCATCGACCGTCTGGATATGGAGGGTGATCTTCGCCGTGCGCTCGACGCCGACGAATTCGTTGTTTACTACCAGCCAAAAATCGATCTGGCCAGTGGGCTCATCGTTGGCGCGGAGGCTCTGGTCCGCTGGATCCATCCAAAAATCGGCATCATCAACCCGATGGAGTTCATCCCGCTGGCCGAGGAAACCGGTCTCATCATCCCGATCGGCGAGGTCGTCTTGCGCAAGGTGGCTGGACAATTGCGCAGTTGGCGAGACGAGGGCCTGGCGATCACGCCGGTTGCCGTAAACATCTCACCGCGCCAGTTCCGCCAGGAAAACCTCGCATCAACCATCCGCCAGATTCTGGAAACTGCTGGCATCAGCGGCGCACTGCTCGACCTTGAGCTCACCGAAAGCATGGTGATGGTGCATGCCGAAGCAGCCGCAGCGGCGCTGCATGAACTCAAGATGCTGGGCTGCCGCCTCTATCTCGATGATTTCGGTACCGGCTATTCCTCGCTTGCCTATCTCAAGCGCTTTCCGATCGACGCGCTGAAGATCGACCGCTCCTTCGTCCTTGATCTGACCACCGACCGTGACGACGCGGCAATCGCCGGTGCCATCATCGCCATGGCGCACAGCCTTGGCATGCGGGTCGTCGCCGAAGGCGTCGAGCACCGGGAGCAACTCGACGTCCTGAAAGCACATGGCTGCGATGAATTTCAAGGTTATTATTTCGCCCGTCCGATGCCCGCCGAACAGTATTCCGCCATGCTGCGCGCGGGCATGACACTGGATGACATTCGCCAATGAAATCATTCGACTGGAAAAACATCACCCGTGAAACACTGGCCGAGCACCTGAGCACCGGCAAGATCAACGAGACGCAGGCACTACCGGGCGCCAACCTCTACCACTGCCAACACGGCCAGAAAGACAGCCTGGCCATTGCCCTCGACTCGGGCGCCTGCCTGCTCATTGAGAAACCGGTGCAGGCCAACCCGGGACGCGAACGGCGCAAGAGCAAAGCCCCCTCCGTCAGCAATCCCTGACGAAATAACCCGATCGACGCCGATTACCCTTGCCAGCGTTTGGCGGCAGTATCGTCGGTCTCACGGGCATCGACCCAGCGTGCGCCTTCGGCAGTGACTTCGCGCTTCCAGAAGGGCGCGCGCGTCTTCAGATAGTCCATGATGAACTCACAGGCGGCAAAGGTCTCGCCACGATGCGCGCCGCTGACCGCGACAAAAACGATCTGCTCGGTCGGCAGCAGACGACCGACACGGTGGATGACCAGCGCATCGAAAATATTCCAGCGCCCTTTCGCCTCGATGACGATGGCCTCGAGCGCCTTTTCGGTCATGCCGGGATAATGTTCGAGCGTCATCTCGGAAACGCCCGACCCGTCGTTCATGTCACGCACGACGCCGACAAAGGTGGCCAGCGCGCCAATCCGTGCATCCCCCTGACGCAGCGCCGCCAACTCGGCGCTCACGTCAAAATCGGCTTCCTGAACACGAACCGGCATCTCAACCTCCCGTTACGGGCGGAAAGAAAGCAACTTCATCGCCTGCCCTGAGCGGCGAATCAAGTTGCGCCATTTCCTGATTAACGGCGTAACGCAGATTCTTCACCGTGGCAAGCTGGCCCCACTCGCCACCGCGTGCCGTGAGGAGTTGCAGCAAACCGCTGACATCGCTCACGCCACCGGGCAGTTCCAGGCTCTCGGCGCCACGGCCCAGTGTCTCGCGCAGGCTGGCAAAATACAGAATTTTCAACATGTCAACTCGCGCTTGCTTAAACCAACAATTCAGAAAAAGGAATGAAGCGCACCGTGTCGCCTCGCCGAATGATCTGCTGCGGCGGATTATCAATCAGACCGCCCGCCCAAACCGCCGAGGTCAGCACGCTCGACCCCTGATTTTCGAACAATTCCAGCCCGCCGTCGACGTTCAGCCGGGCACGCAGAAATTCGCGCCGTGCATCCGGATGCAGCCAGTCGGAATCAGCGCGCAATGAATAGGCCAGCGGAGCGGTTGCCTGCACGCCTTGCATGCGCAGGATGAACGGCCGAACCAGCATCAAAAAAGTCACAAAACTGGACACAGGATTGCCGGGCAGGCCAATGAATGCGACCTCGCGACCGGCTGCGATGACCTGACCGAAGGCCAGCGGCTTCCCCGGCTTGATGGCGATCTTCCACATGTCGAGCCGGCCTTCGGCTTCGACCGCGGGCTTGACGTAATCCTCCTCGCCGACCGAAACACCGCCCGAAGTCAAAATCAGATCGTTGTCGTGCGCAGCCTCGCGTAGCGCGCCTCGGGTCGCCGCCAGATTATCCGGCACCTGCCCGAGGTCACGCACCTCGCAGCCCAGCCCCTCAAGCAGTGCGGTCAGCAAAAAGCGGTTGCTGTTATAAATGGCTCCCGGCGGCAGTGGCTCGCCCGGCATGCACAACTCATCACCGGTAAAGAAAACGCCAACGCGTACACGTCGGAATACCGGCAACTGGGCGATGCCGACCGAAGCCGCAAGCGCGGTATCCTGAGCGCGCAGTCGCTGCCCGACAGAGAGGATGCAACTGCCGGCGCTCACGTCGCCGCCAGCGCGGCGAATATTCTCGCCGGCCTGCGGCAGATGCTTGATCAGCACGCCGCCCGCGCCGTGTTCGCACAGTTCCTGCATCACCACCGCATCGGCACCGGCGGGAATCGGCGCGCCGGTAAAAATGCGCGCTGCGCTACCTGGCTGTAGCGGAGTGCCCACGCTACCGGCGGGAATGCGCTGCGTAACCGGCAGGCTGATGCCAATCGCGCCACTCGCCGACAGATCGGCAACGCGAACGGCATAACCGTCCATCGCCGAGTTATCGAGCGGTGGCACGCTGAGCGTCGCGTATTGTGCCTCCGCGAGCACGCGCCCGGCAGCAGCCAGCGTCGGCAGTGAGCGGATTTCGCTGACCGGCCGCGCACCGGCCAGCAGCCGCGACAGAGCTTCATCAAACGACAGCATGAATTCCCCTTTGATTCCTTGAGAAGTAGATACGACAACCACAGAGCTCCGAGCCCCTGTCAATTGTACCTTGTTGATCAGTGCCGCAGACCCAAGCGGACTACCTCAACACGACACCAGTTTTCATGAATGGCCGCGAAGCTTTCGAGTCTTGAGTCACTCACGCCGATGTCTGCCCAGCAGACCAGGGGGATGTGCCGAAAACCCAATTCTCGGGTAGCTAATATGACAATAAAAACACTTCAAGCGGGTCGGGCCTTAGCGGCAATCGCCGTAGCGGCTTTTCACTTGTCGCTGGGGATGGGACTCGCCAGATACGGAGGGCAAGAGGTATTCCGTGAGTACACAAAC
Organism: uncultured Pseudomonadota bacterium; assembly: GCA_903939665.1. Classification (GTDB taxonomy): domain Bacteria; phylum Pseudomonadota; class Gammaproteobacteria; order Burkholderiales; family Rhodocyclaceae; genus CAJBIL01. The sequence continues at coordinate 4,067 of CAJAHZ010000033.1, forward strand.
CTGGGGAATCGGGGCGTCGATTTCTTTTTCGTTTTGTCCGGATTCATTATTTCATATGCCCATGTTGGCGACATAGGCAAACCAGAAACATGGAAGCACTATATCCATCGGCGCTTCATCCGACTTTTTCCAATTTACTGGCTCTACACGGCGCTGTTTGTTCTAGTGCTTGCGCTGCTTGGCGGAACCGATGCAAAGATGCCGACGACCCTGTGGGACTGGGTCACCGCATTAAGCCTGATTCGCTTCACCGACGGCAGTCCGCCCTTGGAGGTGGCATGGACTCTCTTTCACGAACTGGCATTCTATATAGTTTTTTCCACTCTCATCCTCAATCGCAGGGCGGGATTGGTCGCGCTCGGCCTTTTCATGGCGTTCACGATTTCGTTTTTTCATTACCAGGGAGCGGATAGACCGACAGCACTAAACGTCTATTCCGCGGCCTATAACTTTCACTTCCTGTTGGGCATGGGGGCATTTTGGCTCTACCGCCGTGGCGGTCGCGGCATCGCCGAATTTACACTGGGACTTTTCATTTCAACAGTCGCACTGTCAACAACGTCATTGTCCAACCAGCTATCTCCGCTGTTTCTTGCCCTTGGCTTCGCTCTTGTTCTGGCCGGTGCCACAAAGCTAGAGTTATCAGGCGACTTGCGGATACCGCAGTTTCTTGGATTGATCGGCGACGCGTCGTACACGATCTATCTCACTCATGTTTCTCTACAAGGGGTGCTCTTGAAAATCGCAATGAAGACCCACCTTCATCAAGCGATAGGATCAGGCGCAACTTTTATTGTCGTATTGCTTGGCACAATTTTGCTGGGCTGCTTTTTATATTTAACCCTTGAACAGCCGCTGCTTAATGCCCTTCGCGGGAGCAATAAACAAAGATTACCGAGGAACACTACCGTGCTTCCGCACTCGCCAATCATCGTTGCCCCCGGCATAGAATTACGGGAATAAGAACCTGAATTTATTGATTTGCGATGATCAAAACCCCCACCGGAACCCTTGAATCAGGCCTGCACCACATGCACCACTAAGCACATTCCGCTTCAAATTTCAGGGTTTGCAGAATAAAACGCGCCACCGCGTCCGCGTCGTTCAGATCGAGCAGTTGCAAATGCGCCGGTAGCGGCGATTGCAGCGGCGCATCGCAAGCGACCGCGACAATGTGCGGATTTTCTGGCCAGAGCGGCGGCTTGCCGTTGGCCGGGCGATACACTTCCAGTTTAGGAATCGCATCCTCCTTGAATCCTTCGACAAGGATCAGGTCACACGGCGAAAAATGCGCCAGATATTCATCCAGGGTAGGTTCCGGCGTGCCGCGCAGCTCGTTCATCATCACCCAGCGCTTGCTGCTGGCAAGCAGCACTTCACTGGCGCCTGCTTCACGGTGGCGGTATGAATCCTTGCCCGGCTTGTCGATATCGAAAGTGTGGTGCGCATGCTTGATCACCGAAACGCGAAAACCCAGTGCCGTGATGCGCGGCAACAATTTTTCCAGCAACGTTGTTTTGCCCGAGCCGGAATAACCGGCAATACCAAAGACTTTCATGTGCAGACTTTACCTTCGCCCTGGCACGGGACAGAAAATACAGCGGCAAAACCACCGCCCGGCGTGCGGAAATTGGTGGTCTGCCCCTGATAGAGGCGCGCCGAGACAAGCTGGACGGCCCCCTGATAAACGTAGTTGCGCAAATCGAGCTTCAGATCCTGCTCGGCCCCATCGACCATCAGGCGGCGCTCGGATGGCGGCACCAGCGCCTGTGCGATGTAGCCGCCGCGCGAAATCTCCTCGAAAACACGTTTGGTCAGCTTCTCACCGCGATAGGCCGCCTTGCCGCCAAAACCAGCCGCCGGTTTGAAGAACCACTGTTTACGACTGGCCCAGAAGCCCGCCGCGTTCTGCGGCGTCACTTCTTCCGTACGCGGAATGCCGTCAAGCAGCAGTTGCCGCGGTTCCTCGGCAAGACCGATCTGCGCCAGCCAGTCCTGATCGGTGAGCGCCACCAGATTGCGTTTGTCCGCATAGAGCGCGTGCGCTTGCGGATGCGGCGTGAGAACCACCGCGTCGGCCAGATACGCATCACGCAAGGCCGCGTGTTGGGGCTCTTCGAGCGCAAAATCGGTGAGCCGGTTGTAGACGAGATCGACGACCAACCCGCGACACAGCAGCTTTCCCGCTGCAAATGAAAACTCGCCGGGATCGGCCACCAGCGCAGCAACCCCGTTCGCCTCGAAGAGCTGGCGAAAAAGCTCGAATTCCGGCGCCAGGTACTGCCCGGCCGGCGTCGTATCGACTATCGCAATGCGCAAAAGCGAGTGCTGCGCGGAGTCGCCCCGTGCCAGTCGCCACTCCTCGCGGAACATGGCGACAAACGCCTTGCCCAAGTTATCGACGCTGATTTTGTCTGGCATCATCGTCGCCACCGGCGCGCAACAGACACGCTGCGCCTGCAGCAGCTTGGCATTAAGCAGTCCACCGCCGGCGTTGGTATTGATCTCGATGAGCTTTGGTCCATCAGCGCCCAGGTGAAAATCGTAGCCGAGAAAAACACCGGCGGCTTTCGGCGAATGGCGCGCGATTGGCGGCGCATAAGCCAGAACGCGCTCGCGGTAGGCCGGAAAAGCGATCACCTGTTCGATGGCCGCAATGGTCTGCGCCATTCGCCGCAGATGCGCTTCGCTGACAAA
>CAJAHZ010000034.1 GCA_903939665.1 uncultured Pseudomonadota bacterium
CGTCGTGCCAGTGATCGATCTGGCCGCCCGCTTCGGCGGCAAATCGACCGAACTGGGCCGGCGCACCTGCATCGACATCGTAGAAGTCCCCGATGGCGATGCGCACCACGATATCGGCATCATGGTCGATGCGGTGTCCGAAGTGCTGGAAATCCCCGGCAGCGAAATCGAGCCGCCACCGTCCTTCGGCGCAAAAATCCGCGCCGACTTCATTTTCGGTATGGGCAAGGTCGCCGGCAAGTTCGTGATCATTCTGGAAATCAACCGGGTGTTGTCAGTCGATGAAATTGCGCAACTGACCGGAACGGAAGCAGTTTCCGACACGACAGGAACACCTGTTGCCAAAAATTGATCTACTTCATCTACAAAACAATGCAATTAGCGCTTAACTCACACGAATGGCGCAATGCTGGCATGCTGCGCACCCTTCGAGCCGGATCCAGCGCCGCTTTCATCCTGCTGTCTGGCCTCATGGCAAGCGGGCCGATCTACGCGGCGAATGAGGTCAGCGTGACGCCTTACCGGCCAACCGTTTCCAACCCGGCGGCCCTGCCCGAGCCGGGCTGGCTGGAAGTGGAAACGGGGCTCAACCGACAGAAGCAGCCCGATGGCAGCAGGCAAACCAGCTTGCCCTACCTGCTGAAATATGCCTTCAGCCCGGATTTTGGCATCTTGCTTGGCGGCGATGCGCACGTCAGGAAGATTGATGCGAATGGCAAGCACCTTAGCGGCATGGGAGATACCCTGCTCATGCTCAAGCACCGCTGGGCACTCGGCGAAGGCGATGATGCACCAGCCTTGGGCCTGGAATGGGGCATCCAGTCGCCAACGGCAAAATCGGAATTAAATAGCGGCAGCGGCAAGACCGACTATCTGATCAATGGCATTTACAGTACCCAGATCGAAGGCAACACCATTGACCTTAATCTTGGCGCAACGCAATTGGGTATTCACGAGACAGGAAGCAGCCGAACAAAGTGGACGTGGGCAAGCACAATCTCGCACCCGCTCAACGAGAACTGGAGCATCGCCGGCGAGCTTTCCGGCACCGCGCGCCATGGCAGCCCGCCGGAAAATCAGGCGCTGTTTGCCGTCGCCTACAACTTGAGCAAACGTGTTGTGATTGACGCGGGAATGTCGGTCGGCCTGAGTAACGCGGCTGCGGATCACAACTATTTTGTGGGCGTTTCCTTCCTGCTTGAAAAACTGAGATAGCACCGCCTGGCGCCAGAGAGACCGACGCCATTGAAATCGACTGAATTGCAGCCAACCAGATACAAGCAAAGGACATCGCCATGAATCTACGTTCGATCCGTGTTCGCCTGCTCGGCATGATCACCCTGCTGACCATCGGTTTTGCCTTTTATCTGCTGCGCGATATCAGCACGAATTTCTCTGCCCTGCAGGAAAGCAGCCGCATCGCCTCGGTCAGTGAAGTCGCGGTCGCCGGCAGTGCTTTGGTACACGAGTTGCAGAAGGAGCGCGGGCTTTCTGCTGGCTTTATCGGCAGCAAGGGCCAGAAATTCCGCAGCGAACTGGAAGGCCAGCGCAAGGACACCGACCTGAAAGCAAACTTGCTTAGCGCCGCGATCAAAGCCAAAGGTGCCGAACTCCCTGCGGAACTGACCAAACAACTCGGCGAAGCATCCGACTTCCTGCGCCAAGTGGACAGCCGGCGCGCTGCGATCAGCGCACTCAGTCTCCCCGGCCCGGAATCCTTCGGTTTTTTCACCCGCGCCATCGAACTCAATCTGGGTGCCGTTTCCGTGGTCGGGCCGAGTTTGTCCAACGCCGGCATGATGCGCCGCTTTACAGCCTACGTCATGTTCCTGCAGGCCAAGGAGCAAGCGGGTCGCGAGCGGGCGACACTGAATGCCGCCTTTTCCGCCGACAAGCCCCTTGACCTTCCCTTGCTGCGCCGGCTGGCCGGCATCCTGGCCAACCAAGACACCTTTCTCGCGAACTTCCGCACCATGGCGAGCAGCAAGGAAGTCGATGCGCTGGCGCAACTGCTCGCCTCAGCGCCCGCCAAGGAAACCGCAAACATGCGCACCATCGCGCTCGACAAGGCGGCAGAAGGCAGCTTCGGCATTGTTCCGGGCGACTGGTTTGCCAC
>CAJAHZ010000035.1 GCA_903939665.1 uncultured Pseudomonadota bacterium
CCTATGACGCAGCGCTGCACGCGATTTTCATCGGTTTCGTTTTTTCAATGGTGTTCGGACACGCGCCGGTTATTTTTCCGGCGGTTGCCCGGGTGCAGGTACCGTATCACCCGGTGTTCTATCTGCCTTTGCTGCTTCTGCATGTCTCTCTGCTGGCGCGTGTGGGAGGCGATCTCGGGCAATGGGCGGGGCTGCGTGGCGTGGGTGGTGCGCTCAACGCACTGGCGCTGGTTTTTTTCATTGCCGTTACGCTGAGTGCGGTGGTTCGCGGCAAGCGCCAACGGCCTTAGTGCCTTCCGTGCGCTGGTTACGCTTTCCGTAAGTCGTTGCAAAATAATCAAATCGTAAGGTTTTAGTAAGTTCGACGCTCTATTGTGGCTTCCGTAGTCATTTTAAGTGGCTTGTCAAACCATTCATTTGCGAGGAGGCAAAATGAAAGAAGAAGATCTGGTTGCGCGCATCGCCGCCAACCCCAAGTACGAAAAGCTGGTGAGCATGCGCTCCACCTACAGCATCATCATGACCATCCTTGTGATGTGCATTTACTACGGCTACATACTGCTGGTTGCCTATGACAAAGAGTTTCTGGCGCAGAAGATGGGCGCTGGCATGACGACTTCGCTTGGTATCCCGATGGGCGTTGGTGTGATCCTTTTGACGATCATTATCACCAACATCTACGTACGCCGTGCCAACACTGAATTCGACGATCTGAACGCCGAAATCATCAAGGAGGCAAACAAATAATGATGTCCAAAACAATGCGTAACAGCCTTGGCCTCGTGCTTGGCTTGCTGGTGGCGGGGGCAGCTCTGGCTGCCGGCGCCGACCTCGGCAACACGGTCAAGCAGGAAACCAACTGGGTCGCCATCGGCATGTTTGGCGCTTTCGTCGCCATCACGCTGTGGATCACCAAATGGGCCGCTTCCAAAACCAAGTCGGCTGCCGACTTCTACACGGCTGGCGGTGGCATCACCGGTTTCCAGAACGGTCTGGCGATTGCCGGCGACTACATGTCTGCCGCGTCCTTCCTGGGTATTTCCGGTCTGGTGTTCGCCAACGGCTTTGACGGCCTGATCTTCTCGATCGGCTGGCTGGTTGGTTGGCCGGTCATCACCTTCCTGATGGCAGAACGTCTGCGCAACCTCGGCAAGTTCACCTTCGCCGACGTGGCAGCCTACCGCTTCTCGCAGACACCGATCCGTATTTTTGCGGCTTCGGGTTCGCTGGTTGTGGTCTGCTTCTACATGATTGCGCAGATGGTCGGTGCCGGTCAGCTGATCAAGGTGCTGTTCGGTCTCGAGTACACCTACGCGGTGATTATCGTCGGTGCGCTGATGATGTGCTACGTGCTGTTCGGCGGTATGACGGCAACGACCTGGGTGCAGATCATCAAGGCCTGCATGCTGCTTTGTGGCGCAACATTCATGGCGCTGGCCGTGCTTTACCGGTTTGGTTTCAACCCTGAGGCGCTGTTTACCAAGGCCGTTGAAATTCACGCCAAGCACGATGCAATCATGGGGCCAGGCGCGCTGATCAAGGATCCGATTTCGGCGATATCCGTGGGTATGACGCTGATGTTCGGTACCGCTGGTCTGCCGCACATCCTGATGCGCTTCTTCACCGTGCCGAGCGCCAAGGAAGCCCGCAAGTCCGTGGGTTGGGCAACGACCTGGATCGGTTACTTTTACATCCTGACCTTCATCATCGGTTTTGGCGCTGTCGTTCTGCTGACGCAGGATCCGCAAGCCTATTACGTCGGTGGCGAACTGGCCAAGGGTCTGAAGGGCGGCGGCAACATGGCTGCTATCCACCTGGCCAACGCGGTTGGCGGCAACGTCTTCCTCGGCTTCATCTCCGCGGTGGCTTTTGCGACGATTCTCGCGGTGGTTGCCGGTCTGACGCTGTCCGGTGCTTCGGCTGTGTCGCATGACCTGTATGCAACTGTGTTCATGAAGGGTCAAGCTGACTCCGCACACGAACTGCGCGTTTCCAAGATCACCACGATCTGCCTTGGCATCATCGCTGTGTTCCTCGGTATCGCGTTCGAGAAGGAAAACGTCGCTTACATGGTGATGCTGGCTTTCGCCATCGCCTGTTCGGCCAACTTCCCGGTTCTCTTTATGTCCGTGCTGTGGAAAGACTGTACGACCAAGGGTGCAGTGGCGGGTGGTTTCGTCGGCCTGTTCTCCTCGGTTGGCCTGACCGTAGTCTCCGCTTCGGTGTGGGAAGCTGTGCTCAAGAACCCGAAGGGTTCCGCACTGTTCCCCTACTCGTCGCCTGGCCTGTTCTCGATGACTGCTGCTTTCCTGACCATCTATCTGGTTTCCAAGATGGATAACAGCAAGCAGGCTCAGCTTGAGCGCTCACTTTACCCGGCTCAGCGAGTTCGCTCGGAAACCGGCGTGGGCTCCAGCAGCGCATCCGGTCACTAGTCCGCGCTCTGTGCCCAGGCACTGAGCGACAGGTAATAAGCCAGTTCAACGGCAAAACGGCCCGGGAGGAATCCCGGGCCGTTTTTTTTGCTTGGCGTTTGTGCGCCAAAATATCGACTGAATATCTTGCGGCAGGGTCAGAACAGATTGGCGATCACACTGGTGTCGCGGGCCTGCAGTTTCTGCAAGCCCTTGATGGCTTCCTGTGTTGCGCCGTGTGTTTCGGCGTGCTCAAGAAAGCGTCTGAGCGTCTCGTTCAAGGGATAGCTTGTTTCTTGCCATTGCTCGCGAAATTGCGTTTCGGTAAGCCGTTGGCAGGCAAGTTTGCCCGCGGCAAACTTTACGAAGACTGTAGTTAATCCGTCACGCCGGATGACGATTGAAGTCTCGTGCAGGGTGTTGGTGACGACCATGGCGTGATCGTAACAGCGCCGGCGCTTGCTTGCCACATGTTGTTTGCTGTGTGTTTGAGGCAAACCGGCGATGCAAGCAAAGAATTTTATCGATGTTGCCCTTGAAATTCGGTGTGCGCACCCCTATTATTAGCACTCGTCAGCTTTGAGTGCCAATAAGTTTATCTGTGCTGC
>CAJAHZ010000036.1 GCA_903939665.1 uncultured Pseudomonadota bacterium
AGCACCCGCAGGCGCTCTTCGGCATTGGCCTGCTTGCGGACACTGCCGGCGGGCAGCTTGCGCATGCAGTTAACGATCAGGTTAGGGAATCCCCACGTCTGCGCGATTCCGATGCCAAGATCCTCATAGGAAATGCCCAACACCTGAATCGACGCCGCTTCTTCCGAACAGGGCTTCTGCTCGATCACGTGCTTGATCTGTTCGCTCTCTTCCGGAAAGTAGTACTGGCTCAGCAGGCGACCCAGATTGTGAAACATCGCGCAAATGAAAACCTGCTCAACGTCACGCGCCGCGGTCTTGCTGCCGATTTCCTTGGCCAGAATGCCGGCCAGATTGGCGCGCAGGAATTCATCCTTGAGGTGATTGGCGTTCCCCTTGTTTTGCAGGTGATCGAAAAGCATCACGGTAATCGCGATGTTGCGCACCGCATCGAAGCCGAGTACCAGCACTGCGCGCGACACCGTGCTGATATTGCCGCCGCCGGCCTGCCGGTAATACGCCGCATTGACCAGGCGAAGAATTTTGTTGGTCAGCGAAAAATCCTTGAGAATCGTGTTCGAGAGCTGGGAAACGCTCTCCTTGTCAGAGCCTGTGATCTTGTTGATTGCGCTGACCGATTCGGAAAGCGCCGGAAAATCGCTCTTGTGGCGCATGCGACGCAGCAGGAAATCGATCGTACTCTGCTTCGCGTCAGCCGACGGCGCAAGCTCCTCCGGTTCCAGGTAGGCATCCAGTGCCTCGCGCATCAACTCCGCCGAGGCATAGCGGCTTTGCGGATCGCGTGTTACCGCCTTGTATAGAATGCTGGCAATCTGGTCGTCGAGCACCACGCTGCCGTCTTTGGGCAGGCTGATATTCTCATTGCTGATCTGGTTCATCACTTGATACACATTCCGGCCCTGGATCGCGCGCTGGCCGGTTAACAGCTCGTAGAACACCAGTCCGGCAGCGAAAACATCCGTGCGTTCGCTGATCTCCCGATGGGCGATATACTCCGGCGCCATATAGGCCGGCGTGCCGCTGAAATCTTCAACATCTGCCGACGGCGCCTCGACCAGCGCAGAAATGCCAAAATCCATGACGCGCGGCATGCCGTCTTCATTGACCAGAATGTTGCTTGGCTTGAGGTCGCGGTGAATAATCCCGGCGGCATGGGCATGCGAGATGGCGTCGAGGATGGGGTGCATGATTGCAATGGCCTTGACTGGCGTCAATCCACCGCTGATCTTCAGATACTCTGCGAGGTTCTTTCCCGGCACATACTCGAAAACCAGGTACAGATCGCCCGCCTCTTCACCGGCTTCGAAAATCGGGACGATATTCGGATGGCGCAGTTTGCTGACCATGCGTGCCTCGGACAGCAACACCTCATTCTGCTTCGGATCGGCGCGCAGGAAGTGCAGCGTCTTGATCGCCACTTCACGCTGCAAATGCGGGTCGCGCGCCAGATACACGACACTCTGAGCGCCCCGGCCCAGTTCCCGAATGATCTCAAAACGTCCCACCTGCTTATTCATGGCGCTCTATCACTTTTTTGTACGACCTGAAAAAAGCCAACCCCGGCTCAAACCCATAACAGGCGTGGCGGCGACCCGGTGTCGCCGCAGACAACGGCGAGTTGAGAAAATGCCCTCGCCAGCGTGCGCAACTCGTCTTCGCCAAGCTGCAGGATAAGGCAACTCGCTTCCGGAGGCCAATCGCCCTGATCGGCCACATTGCAGCCGGCAAAGAACAAACAGCCCAGCGCCCTCAGTCGCATCAGCAACTGTTCCTGCCGACACTGATTCTCCTCGGCAGACAAATGTAGCGCCCCCGGATTGCACGCCGTGAGAATCCCCCAACGGCAAACGCCCTGCCCGTGCAGAAAATGATCGAAAGCTGGATCATTCCGACCGATCCGCAAATCAAACGGCCCTTCTGACGTTTCCACCCGATACGTCGTCGCCCGAAACGCGGCTTCAAGCGACGGCTTGCTCATTCCTCGTCGTCGACCAGGCCGATCTCTTCCAGTTCGCCCAGGCGTGCCTGCGCCTCGACCATCGGCAGCGCTTCAACCCCCTTCAGCTTGCGTTCGATCTGCCGCGTACGAACACCTGCGGATTCAATACTCTTGGTTGCCTGTTCCAGCTTCTTGCGCGTCGCCTCGAGCGCCTCGCCGAACTTGCCGAACTCGGTCTTGATGGCGCCCAGCACGCCCCACACTTCAGAAGAGCGCTTCTCGATCGCCAGCGTGCGAAAGCCCATCTGCAGACTGTTGAGCAACGCGGCCAGCGTGGTCGGGCCGGCGATGCTGACCCGCCAGTCGCGCTGCAAAGCCTCGGCCAGCCCGGGCCGGCGCAGCGCCTCGGCATACAAGCCCTCGATCGGCAAATAGAGGATGGCGAAATCAGTCGTATAGGGCGGCTCAACGTATTTGTCGCGAATTTTCTTCGCCTCGTCACGCAGGCGCATCTCAAGCGCCTTAGCTGCCAGCTCGACAGCCACCGGGTCGGCCCTGTCCTGCGCTTCAAGCAGACGCTGATAATCTTCGATCGGAAACTTGGCGTCGATCGGCAACCATACCGGCCGGTTATCGTCCTCACCCATCTCGCGCCCCGGCAGGCGAATCGCGAATTCAACGCGATCATTGCTCTTCGGTCGCGTGGCAATGTTTTTCTCATACTGCTCGGCAGTCAGCACCTGATCAAGCAGGGCTTCCAGCTGCACCTCGCCCCAAGTGCCACGTGTCTTGACGTTGGTCAGAACCTTCTTCAGATCACCGACGCCGGCTGCCAGCGTCTGCATTTCTCCGAGCCCGCGATGCACCAGTTCCAAGCGCTCGCTGACCAGCTTGAATGAGTCGCCGAGGCGCTGCTCCAGCGTTGCATGCAGCTTTTCATCGACCGTCTTGCGCATCTCCTCAAGCTTGCTCGCGTTATCGGCCTGCATTGCACCGAGCCGGGCTTCAACCGCCAGACGTAACTGTTCGAAACGCTGCTCGTTGCTTTGCGTCAGGCGAGTCAATTGCAGCGCAAAGGACTCCAGTTGCTGCCCCTGCAAGGTGCCGAGCTGTGCAAGCTGCGCCGCCAGCGTCTGAGCCAGACGACTCAGCGCCTGCGACTGCTCCTCGCGGTCACCGCGCGAAGCCTGCGCCGATTCCAGGCGACTGCGCGCCAATTCCTCGCGCAGCTCGCGTTCAAGCCGTTCAATCGCACTTTCCAATGCCCGAAAATAAGGCTCGACCGGCTCTGCAATTCGTGCCGAGCGCTGCAGCAAAACAATTTGCAACAACAGCACAACGATGCCAATTGCCAGCAACCCGTACAACAGGAAATCACTCATCAAGCACTGCTTTCAATAAATTCTTCAAGGGCGCTTCCTGCTACTTCAATGAAAACTCAACGCGGCTTGCTGTGGCCTTCTCGCCATCGCCCGACTTCCCCTCAACGTCGCCCAAGCGCGACGGGAGCAAGAACATCCGGTCGGTGGACACCTCGTGGGTGATCAACCAGTCGCGTGCAGCCTTCGCCCGACGATCACCCAAAGTCAGAAGATCATCCTCGGTCACGGTGGAATTGGTCAGCATCAGCTTCTGCATCTCATCGACCGGAATCGACTTGACCATCCCGATCAGATTGCGTGGTTTGGGAAATTTTTCATCGCGATACACCCGCTCAAGAAGCGCCGGGTACTCCTGCACACTGACGTCGACCTCATTGAGCGGCGGGGCTTCGACGCCCTTCTTTATCATGTCTTCACGTTTCAGCGCCTTGACCTTGCGGTCAATGCGCACATGCTTCAGCCCCTCACGGTCGCGCTCGACATCAACACGACCATCGATTTCCAGCTTGAGCGCCGGGCGCTCGACCAATGCCTTGGCCAGATTTTCAAGGCGCGTTTTTGCCATTGGCGAAAGTGCTGCACGGCCATATTCGAATTCGATAAAAGAGAGCTCTCCGCCCCCATTACCGCCGCCAAAAAGCGAGGCCAGCAGCCGGAATGGCGAGGTCAGCGCATTGACGAACAAATTGCCGATCACCCTGGCAACCAATCCCCCAATACTGAACTGCGGATCATCAAGCGACCCGGAAATCGGCAGATTAACGTCAATTTCGCCATTCCGGTTCTTCAGCAGAGAGACCGCCAGCAGAACCGGCAACTTGGTCGCCTCAGGGCTCTCGACCGCCTCACCAAAAGTCAGCTGATCGAGAAAAACGCGGTTTTCCGCTTCCAGCAGGTTGTTCTCAATCTTGTATTTGACAAACAGCGACAACTTTCCTTTTTCGATGGCGTAGCCTGCGTACTTGGCGACATACGTCGACAGCGAGGTCATCTCTATGCCTTTGATATCAGCCTGCAAATCGAGATACGACTTGGTCGCCAGCGGATTGAGCTTGGCCGTCACATTGAGCGGTGCAACATTGTCGTAGCTGCCGCGTAATTCAAGACTCGCGATGCTGTCAGCCGCCGATGACAGGCCGGTAATACGACCACCAATCTGTCTCAGACGAGCCGAGTAATTGGGTTTGACGAAATTGTCGCTAAAGTTGACGGTTCCGCCTTGCAGCGTAACTTTGCCGATTTTCACGGGAAGTAGCGGCTTGGCCGTGGCAGCAAACGGCACAACCGCCTTGCCGTCGGCAGACTCAGGCGGCTTCTCTGCGACCGGTGCCGCAGGTTGCGTCAATGCTGGCGCAGGTTGATCAACCTTGTGCACAATCTGCAACAGATTCAACTTTCCTTCGGGGCTAACGATCACCCGGGCGAAAAAATCGGCAAGAGATACTTCGCCAATCGAAACCGAGTCGGGGCCAAGGCGCAAATCAACATTTCCAAAGTAGAGCGATTTCCAGCGCAGAAAATCCGCCGAATTGAGTTTGTCGACCGCAGTGAAATCGCCAATCGTTGCCTGCCCGACGAACGCTCCTGCCAGACTCCCCGTCGATCCGCCGGCACCCGCAGCCCCCTGTCGTAACTGCAAGGCGCCATCAAAAGCCACCTGACCACGCTTCACGGCGACATTCAGCTTTTCGGTGAAATAAGGCTGCAAGGGCAGCAAATCGACCGTTTTGACATCCACTTTGAGGTCCGCATCAAGCGGGAATAACTTCACGCTGCCGCCGATCTCGATTGCACCCTTGTCATTCAATTTGAAGCGGCTTGCCACTTTGCTTACCTGCCCCGGCTCAAGCGACAGGTCATCGATCTCGACCGACAGCCCCTCAATGACATTTACCGCCACTGGCGACACGGTTTTATCCTCGAAGCGCACGCCAAAATCTTCACCGCGATATTTGGCGACCTTCACTTTCCATGGCGCTTTGGCCTCCTGTTGCGCCTCTTTCCGCACGGACTCGGCAGCGCGCAGGGAGGGCGGTTTCAACCAGTCCCAGGAGCCGTCTGCCGCACGACTGATCAGCATACGAGCACCGCGCGCCGACACCTCACCGAGCAGCACTTCGCGTTTTGCCAGATTGAGCCGCCCGCCCTTGACCGCAACGGCACCAACCTTCAGCCACTCCTGCGCATTGCCCCGCCAGGCAAGATCGAACTCAGCCGGCGCAGCAGCCTTGCTGCCAAGCTTCCTGAGATCCAGATCAAAACCCTCAATGCTTGCGCGCACCGGCTTGCCAGCCGATTCATCAAGCCAATGCACAACGCCCCCATGGACCTTGGCGTCAACGATTGACCACTCAAGCGGCGCTGCCAGAGGCTCCGCTTTGCCACTCGTCTGTAGCGGAGCATGATCAGGCGCCTGTGTTTTCGACAGCAGATCGGCCCAGTTAATCGTCCCCTGCCGCCCGACTCGGGCATGCACCACGGGCGAGTCGAGCACGATGTGGTCGATCACGAATTTTCGACTCAACAAATCCACGGTACCCAGCTTCACGTCGAGTCGCTTGAGGGAAACCAGCGGCGCATCCGAAGACTCTTTGACCAACAAGTCCTTCAACACGGCGCTTCCCGAAAGGCTGAACATCGAAGGCTGGTCTTTCTGCTGACGAAGGACCACTTTCAGATCGCCATCCAGCGTCCCGGAAACCACCTTGATCGGCAGATGAAACGGGACGTAGTCGAGATACTTGCCAACCTGCAAATTGTCCAGATCGAGCACCAGCTCGCTTTCATGCGACTCGGCGAAAGGCTTGCTCCTGCCCTTCAGGGCCACAGAAGCCCCATTGAGTTTTGCTGAAAACGCCGGTTCGACAAAACTCTCGATCGCATACGGCAGATTCGAGACAAAAGGCAGACTCAGATTGATGTCGCTGAGTACATGCTTCTCGTCCACCGGACGATCGTCGAACTCTACCGATCCGCCGGATAGCTGAATGTTGTTGAGCGAAAACGAGGCGGTGGGAGATTCCGGCTTGGCCAGCATCTCGTCGATCAGGTCGGAAAAGTTGTAACGCTTGTCGGCCAGGCGAACGATCTTCAGCTTGGCGCCCTCCAGCCGAAGTTCGCTGACGACCAGCCCGCCGCGAAACAGCGAACTCGGTGCCAGATCGACATACAGGCGATCAAAACTCGCCACCGTCTCGCCACCGCCTTTTTCCTGGACCGCGACACCATCAACCTGCATGGCCAACAAATAAGGATTGATCTTGACGCCCTGCACAGAAACCGGACGATGCAGCGCCTCACCCAGCTTCTCAAGCAGAAGCGACTTGACCAATGGCGGCAGCACAAAAAAACCAAAAATTCCGATGACTACAAATGCAATAAGTGCACGCAATCCGTATTTTTTGGCTTTTGGCGAGCGAAGGGCGGAAACTATCGCTGTTTTGTCAATCATGTCGTCAGGCAATAACAAGGGGGTGAAGCCCCGAATTTATCACGAACATACGGTACCCGGACTCGCCTTCCACAAGTCGCCAGCCATTTCAAAAACAATCAAGCTAGAATGGGCTGACGCAATCTACTCTCACGCAGATCAGAATGAAGATACTCGTCATTGAGGACACCAACAGCAGCCTCAAAATTCTTTGTCACCACATCGAAAAAATGGGCATCAAGGCCATTCCGGCCAGCGCGGGGGTTGTTGGCGTCGATCTGTTCGTGACCGAGACACCGGATCTGATTCTGCTCGACATCGTTCTCCCCGACATCGACGGTTTTGAAGTCGCTCGCCGTATCCGCCAGCTTGAGCGACCGGGCGACTGGACACCGATCATTTTCCTGACGGCACTGAACAAGGACGAAGACCTGGAAAAAGGCATTGCCGCAGGCGGCGACGACTATCTCCACAAACCGGTCAGCGATGTCGTGCTTGGCGCAAAAATAAGGGCCATGCAACGCATCATCCAGATGCGCCAGTCGATGCTGGTACTGACCCGCAAGCTCGATACGGCCAATCACGAACTCAAACGCCTTGCCTCACTGGACGGACTCACCGGGATCGCCAATCGCCGGCATTTTGACGAAGTGCTCGACCGCGAATGGCGCCGCGCCATGCGACAGGGTACCGAACTGTCTGTCCTGATGTGCGACGTCGATTTCTTCAAGCAGTACAACGACACCTACGGCCATCTGGAAGGCGATGAGTGCCTGCGCCAGATATCGAAGGCACTGACAACGGTGCTGGATCGAGGCGGTGATCTGATCGCCCGCTACGGCGGAGAGGAGTTCGCCGCCGTGCTACCCGAAACCTCGCTGGGGGGCGCCTTGTTTGTCGCCGAGCGCATGAAACAAGCGATCGCGCAACTTGGGCTGGCGAATACCGGCTCTGCTTTCGGACACGTTACAGCCAGTTTCGGCATTGCCTCGGCAGTACCGACCCCCGCACAGAACCCACCCGAAGGGGGGCAAGGGGAGGCTGGCGCGCTGCCGGAAAGCGGCCCGCTTTCGCTGGTCAAGGCAGCCGACCGCGCACTTTACGAAGCGAAAGACCAAGGCAGAAACCGCGTCTGCCGGACAAGTTCGCTCGACACCACCGTGAATTGAGTATTGCAAAAATGACTAAAAAAAACCCGCCAAAAATCCTCATCGTCGATGACAACGACCTAATGCGTACCTTGCTGCGCGGCATCCTGCGCAACGAGGCATATCACATTATTGGTGAAGCAAGAAACGGCGCCGTGGCACTTGAGGTCATCGAACGAGACAAGCCGGACCTCGTCTGCATGGATGTGATGATGCCGGAAATGGACGGACTCGAAGCGCTACAGAACATCAAAGCCGCGCACCCGGAAATCATCGTCGTCATGATCACCGGCAGCCCCAGCGCAGAGAATGTTCAAGAGTCAATCAAGGGCGGCGCCAGCGGCTTTATCATCAAGCCGTTCAATGCAGCCAAGGTTCTCGACACGCTCGAACGCGCACTGGCAGCCGCCAAACAGCCGGTAGCCTCCCCACTCCCGGTGCCAGCCGCTGATCTGGAGGTGCCCGTGCCCCCCCCAGATCAATAACTGTTCTTCCATTCGCGCAACGCCGCAAAAACCTGAAGCGGGCCGTCAACTCCCGCCTCTCGGGACTTTGCCGAGGCGATCACTTCCGGCTCGTTGCAACGCAAAAATGGATTGGTCGCCTTTTCCAGCGCGATCGTCGACGGCACGGTCGACAATCCCTTGGCCCGTGTTACCGCCACCTCATCGACCCGTGCCTGCAAATTCCGATTGCCCGCTTCGACGGCCAGCGCAAAACGCAGATTGGCTTCGGTGTATTCATGAGCGCAATAGACGCTCGTTGCATCGGGTAGCGCCGCCAGCCGCTCCAGGGAGTCGAGCATTTGTGCCGGACTTCCCTCAAACAGACGCCCGCATCCGGCACCGAACAGCGTATCGCCACAGAACAAACACCCTGCGCCATAATAGGCAAGATGCCCCAGGGTATGCCCGGGGACTGGAAAAACCCGAAATTCGGCACCTAGAGAATCGAGGCGAATCGTTTCACCGCCACGCAAAGGCTGCGTCAGGCCTGTGATAGACTCCGCCGCCGGACCAAACACTTGGCACGGGTAATGCGCCAGCAAACTCGCAACCCCTCCCTGATGATCGGCATGGTGATGCGTGATCAGGATGGCGGCTAACGACAAACCGTCGCGTTCGAGGATGTCGATCACAGGGCGAGCATCGCCGGGGTCGACAACCACCGCTGCGGCGCCATTGCGCAGCAGCCAGATATAATTATCCTGGAAGGCCGGGATTCGGATTACGTCAAACATCGTCTCATTGTGGGAGAAGTACGGAAAATGTCAATTCCCGGGATCGACGACTGGCTGCAAACACCGCAAGGACGCTACGTCACTGCGTGGGAGCGGGCCAAGGTCGACGCAATGGTGGCCGATGTGTTCGGCTACAACGCGCTTCAGCTCGGATTACCGCAGATCGACCTGCTCGCACAAAACCGCATTCCCTTGCGTCAGACAGCGGGCGAATCCGGTAAGGTCGACGTGCTCTGCGACCTGCGTCAACTCCCGTTTTCTGCGCACAGCATCGATCTTGTCGTCATGCCGCACATTCTTGAATTTCACGATGATCCGCACCAGATCCTGCGCGAGGCCGAGCGCGTGCTGATTCCCGAAGGGCAACTGATCATCGTCGGCTTCAACCCAATTTCCTTGTGGGGACTACGCCGGCGGCTTCCCAATTGCTCGAACAAATTCCCATGGAACGGCGACTACATTTCCGTGCAACGCCTGAAAGACTGGCTGCAACTGCTCGGCTTTGAGGTCGACCGCGGCAACTTCGGCTGCTACGCGCCGCCTTGCGAGCAGGAAAGCTGGCTCAAACACTGGCACTTCATGGAAGCCGCCGGCGACCGCTGGTGGGGGCTTGCCGGCGGTGTCTATTTAATCCGGGCCGTCAAGCGCGTGCACGGGATGCGACTGATTCTGCCGGACTGGAAGCAGCGAAAAATCCCGGCCAAGGCGCTGACTGCGGTAGCTCAAAAGGAAATTTCACAACATGGCCAATGAAGACATCGTTGACATTTACGCCGATGGTGGCTGCCGCGGCAACCCGGGCCCCGGCGGCTGGGGCGTGCTGATGCAGGCCGGCGATCACAGGAAGGAACTGTGGGGTGGCGAACCGGAAACCACCAACAACCGCATGGAATTGACCGCCGTCATTCGTGCACTGGAGGCCCTCAAACGCCCGATGACCGCGCGCGTGCACACCGACTCGCAGTATGTGCAAAAAGGCATCAGCGAGTGGATACACAACTGGAAACGCAACGGCTGGCGCACCGCTGACAAGAAACCGGTGAAGAACGCCGACCTCTGGCAGGCGCTCGACGCCCTGACCAAACAACATCAAATCAGCTGGATCTGGGTCAAGGGACACGCCGGGCACGTCGGCAACGAACACGCCGACAGCCTCGCCAATCGCGGCATCGACGAACTGCTCGCGGCTCGCCGCCAGCAAGCCTGAACTCAACGAGCAGAAAACCACCATGCGCCAGATTTTTCTCGATACAGAAACCACGGGCCTTGAGCACAAGCTCGGGCATCGCGTGATCGAAATCGCCTGCGTCGAAATGACGAATCGGCGGCTCACCAATCACCACTTTCACCGCTACCTCAACCCCGAGCGCGAAATCGACGCTGGCGCACAGGCGGTGCACGGCATCAGCCGCGATTTTCTGCAGGACAAACCGCACTTCGCCGACATCGCCGCCGAGTTTCTCGATTTCGTGCGCGGCGCCGAACTGATCATCCACAACGCAGCTTTCGACATCGGCTTTCTCAATGCCGAGTTGGCACTGCTCGACATGGCGCCGGTCAATACCGTTTGCCACGGCGTCTGTGACACCTTGCGCATGGCCAAGGAACTGCATCCGGGCAAGAAAAACAACCTCAACGCCCTGTGCGAACGCTACGGCGTAGACAACTCGCGCCGTACGCTGCACGGCGCCTTGCTCGACGCCGAGATCCTCGCTGAAGTCTATGTCGCCATGACGCGTGGACAGGAAAGCCTGATCATGGATCTGGGTAACGACAACGCAGCCCAGATCGACATCGCAGGGCAGCTAAAAACCGCGGGGCAACGCCAAGCGCAACGCGTGCTGCGCGCAAGCGACGCAGAACTCGCCGAGCATGCGCAAGTGTTGGCGAGCATTGAAAAGGAAAGCAAAGGCAAATGCTTCTGGCTGCCA
>CAJAHZ010000037.1 GCA_903939665.1 uncultured Pseudomonadota bacterium
ATCACGGGAAATATTGACTTCCGAGCGCGAGGTCAGCGTCGAACGCTTCGGGCGGATGAGCACATCTTTGAAGTCAAGTTTCAGATCCTGTTCAATGCGCATCGCGCTCTCCTCTTCTGGTTGTCACCCGAAAAACACTTCACGTCGCCGTGGTTACCGCCACAACAATGCACCGATAATTTCTCTGGGGGAAGTTCTATAACCGATTTTTTCGCTACTATTGCCCGATCATTTAACCCGCGCTCCTTGAGTGCATCGGCCAGGCGCTGGCGAGGGAGAAAAAATGCTCAACTGGCTGAAAAAAGCACTAGCTTCGGAAACGGCCACCACAAAGCCCGTCGCGCAGGAATCCGCTGTACATCCGGCACCGACGGCTGAGCGCCGCAAAAAAGAAGAGGAAAAGCCATTAAAGGCGCCACGCAAGATCCTCGACGACTCGAATGAGGACCATAGCACCGGTCTGCTCGCGCGACAGGCGATCATCAATCGCGAGCACCGGTTGGTTGGTTACGAGTTTTCATTGCCAAGTCAGCCATCGGGCAAAGACCATCCGCTTGAGCAAAGCCTGCAGAACAACGACGAATTGCTCGTTCGCACGATACAAAACATCGGCATCGAGAAATTGGCAAGATTTCGCCAGCTCTGGCTGCGCGTGTCCGACGGCTTTATCGCCAGCCCCCTGATCGATAGTCTTCCGGCAGCGGAAACCGTACTGCTGTTTAGCATTGCGCAGCCTTGCAACGCGATTGACCCAGGCCTGATGGCCCGTGCCGGCGAATTGAAAACTGCCGGCTACAAACTGGCCCTCGACAACTGGGCCAGCACTCCGGCGCACCAAGCCTGGCTCAGCCTGCTTGACTATGTGGTGATTGATGCCACGGCGCACAATCCGCTTGAGATCGAGGAATTTTCCCGGACGATCAGCAAACAGGCGCCAGCGATCGAGATCATGGCTTGCAAGCTGGAATCCATCGAGGAATTCGAGTTTTGTCATCAGTCCCTCTATCACCTTTTTCAGGGAAATTTTCTCACCAAGCGTGAGAACTGGGGAAACCGCCCAAAAATAAGCACCGATCGCGCCCGCCTCTGCGACCTGCTCAACCGCCTGCGGGGCGGGAGCGAGATTGCCGAAATTGCCAGGCAGCTACGTTATTCACCGACACTTTCCTATCGTTTGCTGCGGTACATCAACTCGCCGGCGATGGGCCTTCAGTCACACATGGCATCAATCGAAAGCGGTCTCGTTTATCTTGGGCGCGAAAAACTCTATCGCTGGCTGACGCTCCTGCTGTTCAACGCTGACGACACGCAGTCGACGGATGGCGCGCTGCTGGAGCAGGCACTGGTGCGCGGCAGACTAATGGAAATTCTGGCGACCGGAAAATTTTCACATCAGCAGTGCGACGAACTTTTCGTTGTCGGCATGTTTTCCCTGCTCGACGTGCTGATGAAACTGCCCATCTCGATTGCGCTCGATCCTTTGCAACTGCCGTCCATGGTGACAGCCGCCCTGATCGACGACGCCGGAGACTATGCGTCGTATCTGCGCCTGGCAGTGGCCTGCGAAACCAATGATTTCGGATTACTTGAAAAGGAAGCAAAAACACTGGCCTTGCCTGTCGATTGCGTAAACTCGGCCCATTTTGAAGCGCTGAGCTGGACGCAGGATGCGCTGGCGCCAGCGCCGAAAGACACACATCCGGGTTAAGGCCGGGCAGCAGAAAATCGGCTGCAGAAACCATGTCAGGCCTCACCCATAGGCCTCGTACTTTACCCCGCCACGCCGCTCGCCATTGCATGGCCGCCCGAAGAACAGCATGCCTCGCCCTCTCAGCACGACAGAGTCTTTCTTGAGGAAAAGCTCTGCACCTTCCTCGGGCGCTACGCAAGTGCCATTGGTGCTCGAGTCGGTCAATACGATGCAGTCAACCCGCCTTTCGATCCTGCAATGATGACGGGATATGTTGGTACCCACCACTACCAGATCGTTTAATATTTCCCGACCGACCGTGACGGCAGGATTATTCTGCGTCAGTTCCAGTGTCTTGCGATCGTAGTGCAGAACCAGATGCGGGCCGATCGGATGGGGATCCTTGGTGGTCGGCCAAACCGACTCACTGCCATAGGCGGCAGAGGGGATTTCGCATCGCCAATCAACCTTATGCGCAACGATTTCGGCAGGGAGGTCGCTCAGGGTGCTGGTCAGCTTGCGCAATTCGGGATTAAGGGCGTCGACAACGATCCCCGAGGCCACGATGCCGTCGTCAAGCACGGCCAGTTGCGATGCGAGCTCGCGGAGGTTGTCGCCCCCGTCTTTCAATCTCTGCCGAATCTCGCCGTAGTGAATGCCGATGCGCAAAACCAGCCTGTTTCCGGACACCTGCGGCAAGACGGCGCAACGATGTTGCATCTCGCAAGCACCCAGCAGCGCGGCGTCAGCCGTCTCGAAAGCCATCTGCAGGCCGTTGTTCAAACGTCGTTCCACCCGTCCCAGGTAGGTCGCAGCGACCCGCTCGATCCGGTTCAGGCGTCGTGCAAGGGGATGACCCGCCTTCTCATCGTCGAGTTCCGCTGAAACAATGCCCGTTGCCAGCACCTCGGCATGGACTTGATACTTGCTTCGCGTTGTGTTCACTTTGCTCGTCTGAATGGTTGGTTGCAGGGAAAGCGGATTTTCTGCTTTCCATGGTACCGGCCCTCGCACAAATTGACCGTGACATAGTTCTCATCCGGTCGCTGCGCTTGAAAAAAAGACCAAGGCCCAATTGGCGGGGGTCTCCGGCCCTGGCGTGCGTGCCGTACGCTTAGCAGAAAGCCTGAATTCCCGTCTGCGCGCGCCCGAGGATCAGCGCATGGACGTCGTGCGTTCCTTCGTAGGTATTCACCACTTCCAGATTGACCACATGGCGGATGACGCCGAACTCGTCGGAGATGCCGTTGCCGCCGAGCATGTCGCGCGCCATGCGGGCAATATCGAGCGACTTGCCGCAGGAGTTGCGCTTCATGATTGAGGTAATTTCAACGGCGGCGCTCCCCTCGTCCTTCATCCGGCCAAGGCGAAGGCAGCCCTGCAGGCCAAGTACAATTTCGGTCTGCATGTCGACGAGCTTTTTCTGAATCAACTGGTTGGCAGCCAATGGTCGCCCGAACTGCTGGCGATCGAGGGTATATTGGCGCGAAGCGTGCCAGCAATACTCGGCTGCGCCGAGCGCGCCCCAGGCGATGCCATAGCGCGCCGAATTGAGGCAGGTAAACGGGCCTTTCAGGCCACGCACGATGGGAAAGGCATTCTCTTCCGGGCAGAAAACCTCGTCCATGACGATCTCCCCCGTAATCGAGGTGCGCAGACCGACCTTGCCGTGAATCACCGGCGTGCTGAGCCCCCTGCCCCCCTTGTCGAGAACAAAGCCACGGATATCGCCTTCGTCATCCTTCGCCCAGACGACGAAAACGTCGGCAATCGGGCTATTCGTGATCCACATCTTGGCACCCGACAGGCGGTACCCGCCATCGACCTTGCGCGCACGGGTGACCATGCCGCCCGGATCGGAACCGTGGTTCGGCTCAGTCAGGCCAAAGCAACCGATCAGTTCGCCGCTGGCCAGCTTCGGCAGGTACTTGCGCTTGGTCGCCTCGCTGCCGAACTCGAAAATCGGCAACATGACGAGTGAGGATTGCACACTCATCATCGAGCGATAGCCGGAATCGACGCGCTCGATCTCGCGCGCCGCCAGTCCATAACAAACGTAGTTAAGCCCGGCACCGCCGTATTCCTCGGGAATCATCGAACCGAGCAGGCCCAGCTGGCCCATCTCGCGAAAAATCGCCGGATCGGTTTTTTCGTTGCGGAAGGCATCAAGCACACGCGGCGCGAGCTTTCCCTGTGCATAGGCGGCAGCAGCATCGCGCACCATGCGCTCTTCGTCGCTCAGTTGCTGATCCAGCAGCAGCGGGTCTTCCCAGTGAAAACTTGGTGCTTTGCTCATGCGGGTCTCGATATTTTCAGTGACTGATCAATCAGGGATTTCCCGTGGCAAACAAAATCACCGGCCTCCTATCCCCTGCACATTACTCGCAAGTTGCCTTGCAGCCGGAAGGATCGGCGCTGCAATTTGCCTTTTCATCAACACTGCATTCCAACCTCGTCCGATTCGTGAAAACAAGCCCCTCGCCGTAGGTGCAAACCAGCCGGGTGATGCCAGCCTTCCTGCTGACCGAAATACCGGAAGCCTTGGCAGCTTTGACACCGGCAACCGGCAAATCACAGGAAACATAGGCTTGAAACTCCCCGTCCCCCGACTCCCACAGGGCAACATTTTTCAACTTCCGGTACAACTGAAAGTCAGTACAGACGTCGGCATCCTTGCTGTAGATTCTCGCGTTATCGCTGCAGTAGCCGTTAAAGGTAAATCGGAGATCCTCCTCGGTGGGACAGGCGGCAACCTGTACCGCAGCGGACAGATCAGGGCAGGATATGGCATCCGCCCTGGCGAGTGGAATCACCGACCCGCACAGCATGACAAAAGCAGCAAGACTGAACTTCATCAAACAAACCTCCAGAAATAACCCTGACCCATTCTTTTCTATTCACTGTAATTGCATCGACATCCGGCCCGTGCTCAGGTCTGCGATGGATACATCCACACGAACAACGACTGCGCCTGCGAATCGGCGAGCCGCGCCAGTCCGGCAAGTTCGATGAGCAGCGATTTGACGTCCTCGACGGCCCATTCTTCCCGTTCGAAGTCCTCCGTCGCAGCCAGTTCTTCAGCCACGTGCATCAGAACATCAGCATCGTACGCGGCCAATTTTGACAGCACGCGGTCCGCTACGCGAACAACGATGGCGCCGCCTTCAGCCACATGGGCTGGCTCATGAAGGCTAAGTGCCAAATCATATTCATCACCCGTTACCAGGCAGTGCAGCATGGCGATCTTGACGGTATCGAGCCCTCTTCCGTCGATTCCGCTCCACTCATCCAGAGGGCACATCGACTCGCCGACCGCTGCATACTCTTCTTCATCAGCGGCGATGATGTTTGTAATTGCTGCCAATCTACAACTCCTTGATCTGTTGAAAAACTGCGGCCAGCGCAATGCGCAGTATACCGATAGCCCGCGCGTCAGCGGCAACGGCGTTTCGGCTTGCGCACGCGGACCGGTCGATCGGGCAAGCCCAGAGCCAGCCGTGAGAGACGATCCGCTTGATTATTGCGATGCTGTGGAATCCAGAGCAACTGAACGTCGTCGAAGCGCTCAAGCCATTGCTGCGCCGAGATGACCAGCGTAAGCAGCGGCTCTATCTTGGTCGCCCCCGCCCCGCTGACGTAACGGATCGCCACCGCGCTGTCGCCATGAACCAGCAGGCGCTTTGCACCCGCAGCGACGGCCATTTCAAGGAGCGCACAGAGCGCGTGCAATTCTGCGGCGTTATTGCAGCCGTTACCGGGGAGGCGCTCCGACTTCTCGTACCGGCGGGCATCGGGCGCGAACAAGAGCACGCCGATGCCCATCTCTCCCGGATTGGGTCGCGCCGATCCGTCAAACCACGCCTGCCAATAATCGTCCGGATTCAAAGCATTACGCGAGGGTTGCCGGCGACACTTGCGAAGACCTAAAGGCCGTAATTCTGCTTGTAGGCCGCCAGCGCCTGAGCGATCAATCCGCTCGGTTTGGCGGCATCACCGGTGCCGAACTCTTGCTGCAACGCGCTCTTGTGATCGGCAAAATAATGAATGACCTTGTCCAGATTGTTCAGCCGATTCGGAATGAAATTGCCGGCTGAGTTGAGCAGACCTGCCGATTTGGCGAAATTGGCGCTGAACTCCTGGACCGTATCGACGGCGCCCTTCCGGTTTGTCGCCAGCAGCGAATTCAGTCGGGAGGTGTCGAGTGAAGCCAATTTCGTGCTCGGGTCGATCACGATGCCCAGACCTGCCAGCCCATGCACGCCATCCCGCGCACCGTTGAACGGGTTCTTGATACTCTGATCGAGTTCGTAACGCGAAATCTGTGCGGCCTGAGCATCGGCCATTGCCCCACCCGTCTGCATATCCGGGTTGAAACGCTGCACCCAGTCATTGTATTGGCCGACAAAATTCTGCAGTTGCGAGGTAATGTCCTCGTCGCTGGTGGATTCGGAAATGCTGCCCAGCCCTTGGCCGGCATCCTGCATTTGCGAAACGTAGGACTTCATCTCGCTGAGTTCCGAGAATTGCGCTTTGTACGAAACATCATTGTTGTTAATGACGCTCATCATCTTGTAGGCCGACTCGGGGTCGAACAGACCAAGATTGCGACCGGTCGACGACAGTCCCTGAACTTCGCCGGCCTTGGTCGGCACAGCTAGCGGTGCGGCCGAAGCGCTATCGGAAGCGATTCCCTGAAAGATCGACGACCACGAGTTCTCATCCTTCGCACCGGCGCTTGAACCGGTTAGCGAACCGAGCGCCTGCGAGCGGAAATTTGCGAGGCTAAGCAAGATCGAAACGGGCGACATGTTCATGGTGCTTACTCCTGTTTAGGACGGCTACGCTGGCGAGGCACCGTCCTGTGAAAGAACGATCAACACTGAGCATAAGACGTGCCAGCTATAAAACCCGCGCCAATGAGCGTTCAAAGGGCGAAAACCGCGCATTGCCGGCAAGTTTTTCCGCCCATGCGGCAAAGTTTTCCTGCCGCAACACAAAGAGGAACGCAGCAAAAACACCCCACAAACATTTTTTGGTGCGGCGCAGCAAAAAACACTTGACTTCCTGTTCAGGGTCGCTAAGATACAAACATATTGCGGTGCACCATTCGCCTCTCCACATCGAGACCGATCGCAGCGGGTGTGGCACCAGCTAATTTTTTATTGTTAATAATCCAGGAGATACACATGAACAAAGTCGCCGAGCAATTCACCAGCGCCAACAAAGCTGGTATCGAAACCCTGCAAACCGTTGCCAACACGTCGCTTACCGGCCTTGCCAACCTGACGCTGCTGAACCTCAACACCGCCCGCGCTGTGCTGGAAGACGGCGCCGCAAATGCCAAGGCGCTGCTCGCAGTCAAGGACGTCCAGGGTCTGCTCGCTCTGCAGAAGTCGCTGGCTCAGCCGACCGTCGAGAAGGCCATCGCTTACTCGCGCAGCGTGTATGAAATCGTCAGCCAGTCGTCGACCGGCCTGACCCAGGTCGTTGAAGAGCAGGTTTCTGAAGTGAACAAGAACGTCAACTCGGCGATCGAAAAAGCACTGAAGAACGCTCCGGCAGGCTCCGAAGTTGCCGTGACCGCTGTGAAATCCGCCATCGCCGCTGCCAACTCGGCCTACAGCAATATCAGCAAAGTTGCCAAGCAAGCCACCGAAATGGCCGAAGCCAACGTTGCTGCTGCCAACGCAGCAACGGTGAAGCTGGTCAAGAAGGCTGCCTAAGTTCAGTTCCAGCACCATTTAATCCGGCGCATTGAATGCGCCGGATTCAAACCCGGCGCTACGGTGCCGGGTTTTTCGTTTCAGGCAGAACGTCGGCAATACCGGCAATTAAGCAGCAAATACAAACAAAAAGCCCCTCTTGCTTGCTACAACAAGTTTGGCGGCGCAAACTGTAGCGAACTAATCAACGCGAAGGCAACGTATGGGTACCGAAGTGAGCACATCCATTCTTCAATTTCTCAAGAGCAACGGTGAGAAGCTGGACGCCGAGATTGCTGCGGCGCTACATATCCCGATGGCATCATTAAAGACTCACGTCGCGCAATTGTCAGCGGCCGGTGAAGTGATCTGCTGCAACGTGACGCGATACATCGAAGGCAAGAAAATCGAAGGCGTCAGTTGCCGCTTGTCCTGCGACTTGCCGTCGCCGGCGCGCGGGAGAAAACCCGGCGTCAAGAAGGACCCCAACGCTGACCTTAACCTGATGTAAAACAAAAATCAGCCTTGGCACCCGCCAGCGCTGATTGCGTTTTTCTTCACGAGGCCACTTTGCAGTCAGCCGGCATTTCCAGCATCGCTCACGTCATCCAGTTGGCGGTTGCGCCGGTTTTTTTGCTGACCGGCGTTGGCGCGATTCTCGCGGTGCTGATCAATCGACTGGCGCGTGTCGTCGACCGTTTCCGCACGCTTGAACACCGCTTGCCGGAGGCCGAAAACGACCGTCTGGCGCCAACGCAAACCGAGATGCAGATCCTCTCGCGCAGAGCCCGGCTGATCCATTGGTCGATCAGTCTTTGTACGATCTGCGCCCTGTTTGTCTGCGTCGTGATTGCAACGCTTTTCATCGGCTCGATGATCGGCGTTGATCTGTCAGGCACCATCGCCCTGCTTTTCGTCGCCGCGATGCTTGCGCTGATTGCCGGCCTGTTGAGTTTCCTGCGGGAAATCACACTGGCCACCGGCAGTATCCACGTCAGCCTTTCGGGCTCGCGTTTGCCGGCCAGCGCCGGGAAATAAACCAGCCCCCGCGTTCAGTAGGCCGGCTCCGCCGGCCCGTACTCAGGCTCACTCAGCAGCCACACCGAGAACGTTGCCCCTTGTCCGTAGACACTGTCAACGGTAATACGACCGCCATAGCGTTCGACCAGCGAATAACTGATCGACAGGCCAAGGCCGGTACCCAGCGTTTTCTTGGTGGTAAAAAATGGATCAAAAATACGGTCAATATCCTCGGGGCGAATGCCTTCGCCGGTATCGGAAACATCGATACGCACACCACGTGGCACACCCGCTTCGTCCCAGTCGCTGCTGGCCAGCGTCAAGGTACCGCCCGCCGGCATAGCCTGCACGGCATTGACGATCAGATTGATCAAAACCTGCTGCAATTCCTGACCATTGATTTCAACCCAACGCATTGCGTCATATGCCTGAGCGACCCGAACGCTGCGCTTGACCAGATGATGTTGTGAAAGCACCAGACAATCGGCAAGCACCGCGCTGCACTCGATGCGCTCGACGTAGCCGGCGAACTCTCCGGGGCGGGCAAACTGCAACAGCTTGGTAACGATCACGCGAATCCGGTTGACCTGTTCGTCGATCAGCCGAACCTCTCTCATCACCGGCTGCGCCGCGGGGCCGAGCACATCACGCAGGACATCGAGATTGCCCTGGATCACCGCAATCGGGTTGTTGATTTCATGCGCCACGCCAGCCGTCAACTCGCCGATGGCCGCCAGCTTTTCGCTCATTACCAGTTGGCGCTGCGCTTCGCGCAGATGGGTATTGGCCTGCTCCAGCGCGATCGTCCGCTCGGCAACCTTCAGATCCAGTTCATTGGCCCAGCGCTGCAGTTCGTTACGCTTCAACGCGAGCACATCAAGCAAATGATCAAACTCACCGGCCAGACGCCCCAACTCGTCACGGCTGCCGGTCACGCCGACCCGCGCATCGATTTCGCCGGCATCAATACGCACGATGGCGTCATTCATTTTTTTCAACGGTCGGAAAATACTGCGTGCCCAGTAGAGAGAGCACGCCGAACCGAGCAGACTGATGGTGGCGAAAAGAATGAAAATCACCGCCAGCGCATTTTCCTTGGCTGACCGGAAAGGCGCTTCGAGAAAGCCGACATAAAGCATGCCGACACGCATGCCAAAACTGTCCACCACCGGCTCGTAGCCAGAGACATACCAGTCATTGACCACGAAGGCGGTGTCCAGCCAGGTATTTCCCTGTTCCAGCACAAACTCGCGAACGCTTTGCGAAACGCGGGTACCCAAGGCCCGCTCACCCTCGAACAGGCGAACGTTGGTGGCGATCCGCGTATCGCCAAGAAAGAGCGTTGCGGTTCCTTTGCTGCCAAGAGGCAGCGAACCGTCGCGGTAAATGATCGCATTCAGCGTATCGACAAAACCCAGGTTGCCGTTAAGCAAGGTGCCGCCCTCGACAACACCGAGCAACTGCCCATCGCCATTGAGGATCGGCGCTGCGGCGTGGATGATCATGCCGCGCGTTTCGTTCTGCCGCGGATCGGGCGCCGCTTGCGCGGTGGGCACGAGACTCAGGCTGGCACGATCGCGCAGCGAGGCATCAATCGCCGTGAGTTGCGCCATGTCGTAGATATCGATTGCGCTGTCGGCACGACCCTGCAAGGCACTTTTGACCACCGGCCAGGCTGCATGGTCGACGGCATCGGGCTGTGCAGCGGCGGCATAACGGACCTTGCCTGAACGATCAAGAACGTACATGAAGTCAAGCCGGTCGCGACGCCGGGCAAGCTCAAGCTCCGATTCGATGGCCGCCCGATTGCCGCTCGCCAGCGCCAGTTGCAGACGCTGCGCTGCGGCGAGCGCCTCGACCTGCAAGCCAAGCCCTTTGACCACCCGGTCAAAATACTCATGCGCCGTGACCATGTCACCGCCGACCTTGAAGATCAGCAGCCTGTGATAGCTGGTGTTGCTCCAGTACCAGACCAGCGCCATGATGATCGGAAAGCCGATGAGCAATGGCGCCAGCACGAGAAACAGCAGCTTGGCGCGCACCGACGCACGGAAGTAGTCAGTCAGGCGGCGCAGCAATCCAGGAGGCGTCATTTATGTAAATGCCGGGCGGTTTCAATAACTGCTGCGCATGCCGGACAAGCCCGACTCACACCACTCCTGGCATTTGCGTTCCAACGTCTTGCGCGAAACGCCAAGCTGGCGTGCAGCTTCTGACTTGTTGCCACCGGTCGCAGAGAGCACGCGCAAAATATGGCGTTTCTCAACTTCGGCGAGTGAGCACTGCGTGTGTTGCGAGTCGGTCTGGCCTGCATCCCGCACATCGCCAAGCGGAGCGCTGCAAGCCACCAGCAGGGCTTCGATGGGAAAACAGCCAAGGATCAGCGAGCGTTCAAGAAAATTTTTCAGTTCTCGCACATTGCCCGGCCACGGGTACGCGGCAAGCGCCTCCAGCACTTCGCACGTCAAGGTGAGCGGTGTCACGCCAAGTTGCGTCGACAGCAAGCCCATGAAATGTGCGGCGAGTTCACGTACATCTTCGCTTCGGCTGCGCAACGGCGGAATGGCAATATCCACCACCGCCAGACGGTAGTAGAGGTCCTGCCGAAAACGCCCGGCCGCGACCTCTCCGGCCAGCTCGCGGTTGGTCGCGGCAATGATGCGCACATCAACCGGCACTTCCTTTTCGGAACCGACAGGACGCACCCGACGCTCTTCAAGCACACGCAACAGCTTGGTTTGCATCGCCAGCGGCAGTTCGGCGATTTCATCAAGGAAGAGCGTACCGCCGTGAGCGTAATAAAAAAGACCATTGCGACTCCCCGTGGCTCCCGTAAAAGCGCCCTTGACGTGGCCAAAGAGTTCGCTCTCGATCAACTCGGCGGCAATCGCCCCGCAATTCACCGGTACGAAAGGACGCGCCGCGCGCGCGCTCATCTGGTGCAGCGCCCGCGCCGTCACCTCCTTGCCGGTACCCGATTCGCCCTGCAGCAACACAGTCGTCGGCATCGGCGCAATGCGCTTGATCAGGCCACGCAGGTGTTGGATCGCCGCCGAATGACCGATCAGACCATCGACCTCGGCACCGAGTTCGGCCAGTTCACGACGCAGCACGAAATTTTCACGGGCCAGCCGCGCTCCCTCAAAGCAGCGCTTGATCGAATTGAGCATCTGGTCAACACGAAAAGGCTTGAGAATGAAATCAGACGCGCCGGCACGTAGCGCCTCGATCGCCGTATCCATATCGGCAAAGGCGGTAATCAGGATCACGTCGCCGTTGAAGCCGCCTTCGCGCAGTTCGTGCAACCATTCGATCCCCGACTTTCCCGGTAGCGCGATATCGAGCACGATCAGATCAAAATGCAGACGCGCCATCAACTCGATTCCCCGCTCAACGTCGCCGACCACTTCAACCAGCCCGCAGCGGGGCTTCAGTGTCCGCTCAAGAAAGCTGCGCATGCCCGCTTCATCGTCAACAACAAGCACCGAAAAGGCCTGCCAGTTGCCGAAGGTAGCGACCGTATCAACTGCGCCATCAACCTGCTGCATGCTCACTCTCCAATGTCCTTCTCCATGCGCTCGCCGGCCAGACGCCGGTCGCGTGCTTCAACTGTCATCGCAATGACACCGACACACCGCACAATAATCACCCGAAGACGATACTGCCTAAAGATTTTTTTCATCATGCCGTTAAAATTCATTGGTAAGAATTGCTTGAATTTTACCGCCGTGCTATTAGTATTATCGTTTGAAGTGCGCAGCCAGCCTCGCTTCCCGAGCACCGAGACTGTTGAAATCAAGAAAAGACTATGCCAAAACCGTATTTCTTTTTCCGCCCGATGCTCGCAAAGAACCATGCCTGGGCTGCATTCGACTGGCAAACCGACCAAACGGCGACGGTCGAAGCGGCTGACTACGCTCACTGTCTTGGCGAATCCGGGGTCGAACCTCTGGCCCGAAAAGCGCCGCTGATTATCCCGACGGCTCCAGCTTGGCTTGAACACGGCGAGTTTATTCAGAAATTCGAAGCCAACCAAGCTATTTTCGTATTGCCGACGGGCATCCTTGAGGATGCTCCAAACATTGAGCAATGCAAGGCGCTGCGAAAGCAGGGGCGGCATTGCGCCCTGCACGTAACAAGCGCTGAAATCATCCGGCAGATTCCCGTCGCCGCCTTCGACTATCTTCAGTTTGATGCCCGCTTTGCGCGCCACCAGTTGCCGGCCTCTGAACTGAGTTACACAGGCGATGCCGGTTTCAGGAAAATTGCCCATGCCATCGACTCGCGCGAAGAGTTTGACTGGCTGGCCACCCATCATTTCGAGCTCTACGACAGCAGCTTCGTGACCTTGCGTAACGCAGCAGCAGGCAAGGATGCCGACCTGACCCGCCTGAAACTCCTCAAGCTGTTGAGCCTCGTCGCACAGGATGCCGATACGCGCGAGATTGAAGTGATATTCCGCGAGGAGCCAAAACTTTCCTACAACCTGCTACGTCTGGTCAACTCCGTCGCAGTCGGTGCAAAGACAAGTATCGGCAGCTTTTCCCAGGCAATCGCCATCCTCGGTCGTCGCCAGTTACAGCGCTGGCTGCAACTGCTCATCTACGCCAACCAATTGTCACACGTCAGGGAGCCCAACCCGCTGCTGCAACTTGCCGCGGCCCGCGGCAGACAGATGGAGCTTCTGGTCGGCGCCATTGAGCCGGCAATCGATATTGAAGAATTTGGCGACACGGCCTTCATGACAGGAATTTTCTCCCTGCTCGACGTTTTGCTCAAGCTGCCAATGAGCGAGATTCTCGACGCCTTGCCGCTTCAGAAAGACATCCACGATGCGCTGGGCTCCCGCCAGGGGATTCTCGGTCATCTGCTCAGCACCATCATCTGCGCCGAATCAGGAGACTTTCCGGGCGCCGCCGAGACCCTGCGGCAAATCGGCATCAACCCGTCCCGCCACGCATCGGCACAAACCGCAGCTCTCTTCTGGGCCAGCGGAATCAATCTCGACTAAACGAGACGCAAGCATCCCTATGGCGCCCGAGCCACATATCGCACTCAATCACGGAAGCGATGCCGGCCCTTCCGACTTTGAACTGGCTGGCCAACTTTACTACGCGGTGCTTTACCGTGAAGGCGCAATCTCTGGCGAAACGATTGCAGCCCTCTTCCGTAGCGCCTTGTCGAGCAATGACGCCTGTTTCATCCTGAGCGAACACCGCGATTCGCTTCAAGCCCCATGGGCAGAGTTGCTGACGGAAGCAGAAGCGCGCGGCTCGCTGGTCCAGCGTCGCAGCACGGCCAACGATGAATTACCCAACGTTCTGGGTTTTCCGCTGGTCTTCCGCGAACAGATGCTCGGCTTCATCGCCGTTGCCGGCAAAGCGGGCGGCTACGACAAAGCGGCTATCCGCCGCTTCGCCGACCTCGCCTCAATGCTCGCTGGCATGCTGCACGCCCGCCTCACCCACGATCAGCGAATTGCTGCGCTGGCGCTGAGCGAGGCAGCGGTAAGGCGGCAGACGCAAATGCTCGACCAGATCCGTGACTCAGTGATCACGATGGATCTCGATGGCTACATCATTGGCTGGAACCATGGCGCAGAAATCCTGTTCGGTTATGCGCAAGGCGAGATCATCGGCAAGAACATCCTCGCGCTCTACGTAGACACGGAAGAAGACGACCCGCTGTTCAACGCCTTTCTGGAAAACGGCAGCCACGAGATGACCGTGCGTCGTCGCAAAAAATCCGGTGAAATCTTCTGGGCCAGTGTTTCGCTCTCCGTCGCACAGAATGAAGAAGGTCATGCGAGCGGCCTGATTGGTTACGTCGTCGACATATCCGATCGTCTGGCCGCAGAAGAAAAACTGCACCTGCACGCAAAAATTTTCGAGCACAACAGCGAAGCCGTACTCGTCACGGATGCCGACGAGCGGATCATTTCGGCCAATCAGGCGTTTTCGGCAATAACGTCTTACGCACAGAGCGAGGTGCTCGGCGAGCGAATGGGGATACTCAGCGCACAGGGCGACCAGACCTTGCTGACCGAAGAGATTCGCGACCTGCTGAGCACGACCGGCCAATGGTCGGGGGAACTCGGGCTGCAACGGAAAAATGGTGATGCTTTCCCTGCCGGCGCCTCGATCAGTTCAGTACAGGATACGCACGGCGCGCTTGGCCACTATCTTGTCGTTTTCTCGGACATTACCGAGCGCAAGGAGGCGGAGCGCCAGATTTACCGTCTGGCCTACTACGACCCGCTGACCGGCTTACCGAACCGGACGCTGTTCTACTCGCTGCTTGAGCAGGTATTGACCGAAGCGCACCGCAACCGGACGCACGGCGCCCTGCTCTTCCTCGACCTGAACCGCTTCAAGAACATCAATGACTCCTTTGGCCATACCCCGGCCGATGTCATCCTGCAGGAAGTCGCTCGCCGCCTGTCAATGACGCTGCGCAGCGAAGACATCATTTCACGCCTCGGTGGCGACGAGTTTCTCATTGCGCTG
>CAJAHZ010000038.1 GCA_903939665.1 uncultured Pseudomonadota bacterium
CGTGTGCTTGAGCACAAGCCGGCTACGCTGAAGCCATTTGACAGTGTCAAAGCTGAAATCGAGGCACGCCTCAAGGCGCAGGAAGCGACTGTGCTGGCCAGGCAGACCGGCGAATCAAGGCTTGCTGAACTGCAAAAGGGCGGCGAGGATAAACTCGGCTGGGCTTTGGTCAAGAACGTCTCGCGCTTGCAGGGCAAGCAAGTTCCGCCAGAAGCGATGCAGGCGATTTTCAAGGCCGATGTACAGAAGTTGCCGGCCTACGTCGGTATCGAAGTGGGGGGAGGCAACTACATGCTCTACAAGATCATGAAAGTGAGCCAGCCGGAAAAGCCAGACGAGAACAAGCGCAAGATGCTGCAGCGCGAGTTCAGCACGATGACTGCGCAGGAGGACTTTGCTGCCTACCTGGCTGCTTTGCGTGGGCGCTATAAGGTTGATATCAACAAGACCGCGCTGGAAAACAAAGATCGGCTGTAGGCTCTTCGACGTTTGACGTCCAAAAACGACAACGCCGACCGGATTGACCGGTCGGCGTTGTCGTTTTGTCGTATGGCTGGCTAAATCAGGCGGGTAGCGGTTCCGGGTTGCCGAGCGCCGTAGTGTTGAGCCCGCCGTCAACGTACATGATCTCGGCCGTAATGCCGCTGGCCAGATCGGACAGCAGGAAGGCCGCCGCATTGCCTACTTCATCGATCGTGATGTTGCGACGCAGCGGCGCGTTGTGTGCGTTGTAGGCCAGCAACTTCGAGAAGTTGCCAATGCCGGAGGCCGCCAGTGTCTTGATCGGCCCGGCTGAAATCGCATTGGCGCGAATCCCCTGCGGTCCGAGGCAGAATGCCAGGTAGCGGGTCGCCGCTTCAAGGCTGGCCTTGGCCAGCCCCATGGTGTTGTAGTTCGGTAGCGTGCGTTCGGCACCGAGGTAGGAAAGCGCCAGTACAGCCGCGTTGTTTCCCTTCAGCAGCAGCGGTCGCGCCGCCTTGACCAGCGCCGGGTAACTATAGGACGACACGTCGTGAGCGATGCGGAAAGACTCACGCGTGATGCCGTCGAGGAAATCGCCTTCGATGGCTTCCTTTGGCGCGAACGCAATCGAATGGACCAGACCATCAAGGCCCTCCCATTCCTTGCTGAGTTCGGCAAACAATGCGTCAATCTGGCTATCTTCGGCGACGTCACACTGGTACACCCGCGAACTGCCGAATTCCTGCGCGAATTTTCCAACGCGATCCTGGAAACGCTCGTTCTGGTAGGTGAAAGCCAGTTGTGCACCTTCACGATGGCAGGCTTTGGCGATTCCATAGGCAATTGAATGCTTGGATAGCAGTCCGGTGATGAGAATGCGCTTGTCTGCGAGGAATCCCATTGGTTCTCCCATAGCTTGAATTTGTTACGGTTATTGTTTTGTTTGAATCAGCTGAACTTGCCTATTATAAAGGAAATCATTCCGTTAGCTGTACCTCGTCTGCTGGGCAAATAATGACATTGGCCGGATCGTGGCGGCAAAAACATAGCACTTCGCGCTACACTTCGCACCATGCGTTTTTTGCGACCTGTCTGTCTGTCA
>CAJAHZ010000039.1 GCA_903939665.1 uncultured Pseudomonadota bacterium
CAGTGCCGGTAAAGCCGCCTGCAGGCGCTCCGGCTGTGCTGTGGCGAGCAGGGTTAGCTGGCCTTTGCCGAGTGCCGAGGCGCCGGCAAGGCGGACGCACTGGCGGGCGACGGCATCGGCGACGTCAACAAGTTGCGCACGGCCGGTGATGATGCTCTCAAGCACGGGAGCGAGGAAGGCATAGTGCGTGCAGCCGAGGACAATCTGGTCTGCCCCGGCGGCGAGCAGTGGGGCGAGGTGCTGACGTGCTTCTTCAATAAACGCCGGGTCGTCGAGCTGCAGCGATTCAACGCGCGTTGCCCAGCCGGGGCAGGCTTCAACGTCGACCTGTACATTGCCGGCGTGTAGCCGGATCAGGCGCGCCAGCCGCTCGCTGCGTGCGGTTGATGCGGTTGCCAGTACGGCGATGCGACCGCTCTTCGAAGCGGCAGCAGCCGGCTTGACACCCGGTTCAACGCCGACCACCGGTGTATCGGGAAAGGCTTCGCGGAAGGCGGCGACTGCGGCAGCGGTGGCCGTATTGCAGGCCACAACAACGACCGTGCATCTTTGCTCAACGAGATGGCGACCGATGGTTAATACGCGGCGACGGATGAAGGCGTCGTCCTTGTCGCCGTAAGGCAGGTGCGCAGTGTCGGCGAGGTAGACGAGATCGGCCTGCGGCAGGGCGCGGGCGATGGCAGCCAGTACCGAGAGGCCGCCGATGCCGCTGTCAAAAATTCCGATCATTGAAGCGCCCCAGTCGTCGTTGGAATATTTGAACGCGGCTCATGCCGCCAACTTAAAGCCTGCCTACGCGGCAGGTTCAATTTCACTGAGCAAGGTTCGGTTTCGACCCTGCGCCTTGGCCCGATAGAGGGCCTCATCGGCATGCTTCACCAGAATTTCCGAACTCTGCCCGTCGTGGGGCACGGTTGCCACGACACCGATGCTCACGGTCACGCATCCATATTCCGATTGGGCGTGCGGCATGGCAAGCGCCTGGATGGCATCGCACATTTTTTGCGCATGGGCGAGCGCCCCGGCACTGTTGGTGTTCGGCATGATAATGACAAATTCCTCGCCGCCAAAACGCGCAACCAGGTCGGCGGAACGGCCAAAATTGGCTTCCAGCGCACGGGCGATGATGCAAAGACACGCGTCCCCTTGCTGATGCCCGTAATGATCGTTGTACCTTTTGAATCTGTCGACATCGAGCAGCGCCAGCGCCAGCGGCTGGCCGAAGCGGATCGCACGTCCCCAGTCACTGTCCAGTGTTTCATCGAAGCGGCGGCGGTTGGCGAGTCCCGTCAGGCTGTCGGTCATGCTCAGCGCCTCGAGCTTGTGGTTGATCTCTTGCAGTTCCCGCGTGCGCTCCTCGACACGTTGTTCCAGCACGCGCTCATGGGCGCGCAGATTCTCGACCAGGATCTGCTGGGCATCGAATGCTTCCTGTTGCGTTTTTTCTTTTTCCCGGCGAAGCAGAAAGTAGAGCCAGCCGAGGAAAAGAGCCGTTGCCAAACCGGCCAGGGTTGCCGCCCCAAGCACAAAGGGCTGGTGCAGCCAGCCCCATCGGCGGTCGAGGAGCACGATCGCCCACTCCCCTTCGGGGTCGTTCCACTCCATGGCCTGACTGCGTAGTGCATAGGTGGCGCCATCGACGGTCACCTCTGCCGAGCCTGAGTTGAAGGGTAGCGGAGCCCCCAACTGCCGGTCGAAGGCGTCGCCGAACTGCCGACCATCGCGAATCGCCGCCAACTGGGCCGGGGAAACGCTATCGGTCAGTCTGAGGTTCCAGTCTTTCCGGCTGGCTGCAAACACCACGCCCTGCGGAGAAAGCAGCAGGGCCGGGCCGCCGCTCCAGCCTTCCAGTACATTGATCAGTTTGTCTGCGCCGATCATCACGCCGACTGCGCCCAGCACTTTGCCATCCGCAGCCTCGTCGCTACGCAGGGGGGCTGCCAGAAAAATTCCCCGCTCGTGCCGGTCGCCCCGGCTGCGCACCGCTGGATAGACAGTTGGCCCCCCCTTGAGAGCGGCTCTAACGATCGGCGCCGCGACACTGCCCCACGGATCGCCAGCCTCTCCTGATTTGCTGCTGGTGGCCAGAACAGCGCCGTTGCCAGCAATGACAAACGCTTCTTCGGCAAAGTAGAGTTGGCGCAAGCGGGCCAGTTTGTCCACCAGCTGTGGAATTCTCTCCGCCGGCAAGCGTCCCTGAGCCAGACCTTGAGCGAACTGATCTTCCACCCCAAACAGGATGATGGCGCCCATTGCCCGACTTGATCCGGTACCCGCTTCAAGCGTCGCTGCGTACCCGGCGAGTTCCCTCACTACTTCGATCTCGCGGCTCAGGCCCTGTTCGCGGCTGGCGATTGTGCCGACGATCAGCATGACCGCCGCCGTTAGCGTGCCGGACAGCGCCAACAACAGGCGGGGGTGACGAAATATCCAGGTCAGCATGATCGACGGGTGCGCAGTGGGAATATCTGCCGGTAAATGGCTATGGCTGACGAGCTTATCACTTCAGGCGATGCGATATGCGATATGCGATCGTGAAGGAGCGGGGATTCAACGGGGTCCTGGCCGAGATGTCGCACCGGGGGAGTCGCCCTCGTGGTCCGTAGCTCGGCCATCTGCGCGCAATGATCAAAATACTTTGTCGTAGCTGAGCGTTATCAGGCGGGCGTTGCCGGTTGCCACCGTCCCTCCTGCGTGGAACGTAGGGCCGGAATAGTCGCGGTAGTCGTCGTACTGCAATTTCAGGGCGCTTGAGCTGCCCAGATCGTAGCGCAGCGACACGGACCGGGTGTCGTGGCGTTCTTCGCCGTCGTGGCTGTATCCATATATCGGCCCGCCGACCTTGTAGCGCGTCTGGTAATTGCTGTAGGTCAGCATCGGCGTCCACTGGCCCATGCGATAGCCGATGGCGTAGATCTGCGCGTAGTCCTTTTCCTCGACCCGGGAAAGGTCACCGACATAGTATTCGTTGCGGATAAGCCAGTTGCCATAATCGATGACGAAGCCGAGCGTGTAGATCTTTTGCCGGTACTTTGCTTGGTAGTCGCTGGTGCCCGTGATGCCATTCTCGGCGTCGTTCTGGAAGTAGCCGATGCGGGTCTCGAACCAGTCTCTGGACAGAGCCAGCTCGCCGCCCAGAATATTGGTCCAGCGCACATTGGTCTTCGAGTGCTTGCCGTTGTACATCTTCTGGTAGCCGCTGTCCTTGTTTGTTTCTGCGCCGGCAAAGGCTGTGGCGGTGTAGGACCAGTTTTCGATCTGATCGCGATACATCAGGTTGGCGCCGTTGTAATTCACCACCTGCCACCCGTAGAGATCGGTGGGCAAATGGACCCAAGGGTAGGATACCCCGACGTCCTGGGATTCGGAATAGTAGAGGATTGGCAGGCGCTTTCTGCCAATCTGGAGGGTCAGATTGTTGTTGACCTTGTAGCTGCCGTACAGCCATTCCAGATCCACTTTCCCGTCACGCGCACCGCGCGCCACCACCTGGCCGGTCAGAGAAAAATTGGGGCTGAAAATAGCCGAACCCTGCAGGCCCAGGCGCGAGTCTGGCGCTAACTGCACTCCCTTGTTTTCGTAAACGGCGCCTTGGGCCCAGTCGGATATGAAGTGGGGACCCTTGTAGCCCAGATAGTTCGGGTTGGTATCGGCATTGTCTCTGGTGCCGCCGAGGATTTTTCCGGCAGCCAGGGTCAGGAAGCCGGAACCGGAGAATTCCACCGCTGGCTTTTCCTGTGCCTGAATTGAAATCGTCGTCAGGCCGATCGTTGCCGCCAATAGCCACGAAGCACTGTTCATTTTCATTCCCGATCGCATTGCTCAGCGCCCCTCATAGACGATTTTGACACTCGCATCGACGGCAGCTTTTTCTATGTAGCCGATCGCA
The DNA here is from genome assembly GCA_903939665.1 of uncultured Pseudomonadota bacterium. Lineage (GTDB taxonomy): Bacteria > Pseudomonadota > Gammaproteobacteria > Burkholderiales > Rhodocyclaceae > CAJBIL01. Next base: position 3,890 of record CAJAHZ010000039.1, read on the forward strand.
TAGAGGTTCTCTGCCAGCGCTTTCTTGACTTCGGCGCTGCTGGGGTATTCTTTGGGCGGTGCGCCCTTCCCTGTAAACGAGAGCTTGGCCCAGTGGGACTTTATTTGCGACGCTGACTTGCCAATATCTTTGGCATAAAAATGTTCACGGACGGGGTTGTCTTCCAAGAGGTCGACGGGTTCGATGCCGGCGATTTTTCCCATGAACGCGGCCGTAAGCTGTTCTTTGCTCATCGGGCTGATTGCGCTCTTCGCGCCAACGACGACGACAACCTGTGCCGACGCGCCGGCGCTGGCGACACTGAGGGCAAACAGCAGGCACGCGAGGGAACGCCTGGTCTTCATCGATTCGGCACCCCGAATTCAGACCGTGGCGCAACGCTTTGATTGCAGGTGCTGTTCAGCCAGCCTGTCATGTTTTTGTCATTTTCAGACAAGTTGCGACGTCACTCATGAAGCCGGCGCATGGTCGAGCTTCATGCTTGCTAATGGGCTTTGATCAGACAATTTTGACCGGAATCTTGCCGATTTTCGCTTGCCATTCTTTCGGGCCGGTGTTGTGTACCGAGGTGCCGGCAGAATCGACAGCAACCGTCACTGGCATGTCTTTTACGTCGAACTCGTAGATCGCTTCCATGCCGAGATCGGCGAAGCCGACGACCTTCGCTGTCTTGATCGCCTTGGCCACAAGGTAGGCTGCGCCGCCGACGGCCATCAGGTAAGCCGATTGGTGCTTCTTGATCGCCTCAATGGCTGCCGGGCCGCGCTCGGCCTTGCCGACCATCGAGATGAGACCGGTCTGCGCGAGCATCATTTCAGTGAAGCCATCCATGCGCGTTGCGGTGGTCGGGCCGGCCGGGCCGACAGCTTCGTCGCGTACCGGGTCTACCGGGCCGACGTAGTAGATAACGCGGTTGGTGAAGTCGACCGGCAGCTTCTCGCCTTTGGCCAGCATGTCCTGAATGCGCTTGTGCGCGGCATCGCGGCCGGTGAGCATCTTGCCGTTGAGGAGCAGGGTCTGGCCCGGCTTCCAGGCGGCGACTTCGGTCGGCGTCAGCGTGTCGAGGTTCACACGGGTGGATTTCTCGGTGTCCGGCGCCCAATTAACCTTAGGCCATTCGTTAAGATCCGGTGGCGTGAGAATAGCCGGGCCGGAGCCGTCGAGATGGAAGTGCGCGTGGCGGGTGGCGGCGCAGTTCGGGATCATGGCGACCGGCAGCGACGCGGCGTGCGTCGGGTAGTCGAGAATCTTGACGTCGAGTACGGTAGTCAGTCCGCCGAGGCCCTGTGCGCCGATGCCTAGCGCGTTTACTTTTTCGTAGAGCTCGAGACGGAGTTCGTCGACGCGGCTGTTCGGGCCGCGCGCGATCAGTTCGTGGATATCGACCGGCGCCATCAGCGATTCTTTGGCCAGCAGCATGGCTTTTTCGGGCGTGCCGCCAATGCCGATCCCGAGGATGCCCGGCGGGCACCAGCCGGCACCCATCGTCGGGACAGTCTTTAGAACCCAGTCGACGATCGAGTCCGAGGGGTTGAGCGCGTAGAACTTCGACTTGTTCTCCGAGCCACCGCCCTTGGCCGCACAGATGACTTCGACGTGGTGGCCGGGAACGATTTCGTAATGCACGACGGCCGGGGTGTTGTCCTTTGAATTTGTGCGCTTGCCGGCGGGGTCGAGCAGCACCGAGGCGCGCAGCTTGTTGTCGGGATTGCCGTAGGCGCGGCGCACGCCTTCGTTGCACATTTCCTGCACCGAGAGCGTGGCTTCCCAGCGCACATCCATGCCGACCTTGAGGAAAATCACGGCGATACCAGTGTCCTGGCAAATCGGGCGGTGGCCTTCGGCGCACATGCGGCTGTTGGTCAGGATTTGCGCGATCGCGTCCTTCGCTGCCGGGCTCTGTTCGCGGTCATAGGCGGCGCCGAGCGCCTTGATGTAGTCGAGCGGGTGATAGTAGCTGATGTACTGGAACGCGTCGGCGACCGACTGGATGAAGTCTTCCTGGCGGATGGTGGTCATTTCAGGCTCTCTCTTGTTGGTTCCGGGCGAGTATTCCCGGAAATAGGGTCAGTGATGCGGCTTGCTCAGCGCCAGCGTCTGGTTCATTGTCTTGTCGACCCAGACCATGGCCATGGCCGAGAGCAGAAAAACAATGTGGATAAGGACCTGCCACTTGATCGTGTGCTCGCTCATGTTGGCGGCGTTGATGAAGGTTTTCAGCAGGTGGATCGATGAAATGCCGATGATCGCCGTCGATAGTTTGATCTTCAGTACGCCTGCATTGACGTGCGAAAGCCACTCGGGCTGGTCGGGGTGGTCGTCCAGATCAAGTCGCGAAACGAAGGTTTCATAACCGCCGATGATGACCATGATCAGGAGGTTGGCGATCATCACCACGTCAATCAGGCCGAGGACGACCAGCATGACCTCGGTTTCATTGATGTGCGCGCCGCTGGAAAACGAGTTCTGGATCAGGTGCGAGAGCTCAACCATGAACAGGTAGACGTAGACGCCCTGCGCGGCGATCAGGCCCAGGTAAAGCGGCGCCTGAAGCCAGCGGCTCCAGAAGATGAACATTTCGAGTTTTTCGATGGTGGGCTTGTTGGCCATGACTTTCGTTTTTTTCCAGGGTGTTCGAGCCGACAATTTTATCACCAATCGAAATGCCGATTTATGTTGCGCTGCAGCGAAGTTGTGTAAGAGCGCTGTAAGTCTTTTCGCGTCTAATCGCGGGGTGAATCAGCGGGTTAAGAGTGTGTATAATTAGTTTCCCGTTACGCCGGGTTGAGAGTGTCGGTGGTTCCGATGCTCTGCTGCATCGACTGCTTAAATCATTTATGAAAACTGCACAGGAGATGGTCTATGTCCCAGAATGAATCCGTACAATTTATTCAGCCTTCCGCCGAATTCGTCAAGCAGGCGACGATTTCCGGGATGGATGCTTACAAGGCACTGTGTGCGGAAGCCGACAAGGATTACGCGGGCTTCTGGGCCCGTCTGGCACGTGAACATGTGAGCTGGAAAGTTCCATTCACCCAGACGCTCGACGAGTCCAACGCACCCTTCTTCAAATGGTTTGCCGATGGCAAACTGAACGTTTCCTACAACTGTCTTGATCGCAACGTTGAAGCCGGTCTGGGCGACAAGGTCGCGATCATCTTCGAAGCCGATGACGGTGAAGTCAAAAAGGTTACCTACAAGGACTTGCTGGCCCAGGTCAGCCAGTTTGCCAACGGCCTACGCGCACGTGGCATCAAGAAAGGCGACCGCGTTGTCATTTACATGTCGATGGGTATCGAAGGTATTGTTGCCATGCAGGCCTGTGCCCGTATCGGCGCGATCCACTCGGTCGTTTTCGGCGGCTTCTCCGCTCAGTCCGTGCGTGACCGGATCAATGATGCCGGCGCCGTTGCCGTGATTACTGCCGATGAGCAGTGCCGCGGTGGCAAGAAGATCCCGCTCAAGCCGGCAGTAGACGAAGGCCTTGCACTCGGCGGTTGCGAGACGATCAAGGACGTCATCGTCTTCAAGCGTACCGGCGGTGCCTGCAATATGGTCGCCGGTCGCGACATCTGGTGGCACGATGTGACTGCGGGTCAGTCCGAAGTCTGCGAGCCGGAGTGGGTTGAAGCCGAGCATCCGCTGTTCCTGCTCTACACGTCCGGTTCGACCGGCAAGCCGAAGGGTGTTCAGCATTGCACTGGTGGTTATTTGCTGCACGCCGTGCTGACCATGAAGTGGACCTTCGACCTGAAGCCGAACGATGTGTTCTGGTGTACGGCCGACATCGGCTGGGTCACCGGTCACACCTACATCACCTACGGTCCGCTCGCCTGTGGCGGTACCGAGATCGTTTTCGAAGGCATTCCGACCTACCCCGATGCCGGTCGCTTCTGGAAAATGATTCAGGATCACAAGGTCAGTATTTTCTACACCGCGCCGACTGCGATTCGCTCCCTGATCAAAGCCGCTGATACCAATCCGGCTGTCGCGCCGGGCAAGTATGACCTTTCGTCGCTCCGTCTGCTCGGTTCTGTTGGCGAGCCGATCAATCCGGCCGCATGGACGTGGTACTACGAGAACATCGGCGGCAGCAATTGCCCGATCGTCGATACCTTCTGGCAGACCGAAACCGGTGGCCACATGATTACGCCGTTGCCGGGCGCGACGCCGATGGTGGCGGGTTCGTGCACGCTGCCGTTCCCGGGCATCCAGTTTGCCGTTGTTGATGAAACCGGCACGGAACTCGAGTGGGGCAAGGGCGGCATTCTGGTTTGCAAGAAACCATGGCCATCGATGATCCGCAATATCTGGAATGATCCGGATCGTTACAAGAAGTCGTACTACCCGGATGATTTCAACGGCAAGCTCTATCTCGCCGGCGATGGCGCGATTCGTGATGCGCATACGGGTTACTTCACCATCACCGGACGCATCGACGACGTGTTGAACGTTTCCGGTCACCGCATGGGTACGATGGAAATCGAATCGGCGCTGGTGTCGCATCCGATGGTTGCCGAGGCGGCTGTGGTTGGTCGTCCGGATGATCTGACCGGTGAAGCCATTTGCGCTTTCGTCGTGCTCAAGGGCGTTCGCCCGACCGGCGATGCGGCGAAGAAGTTCATCAAGGAACTGCAGGATCACGTTGGCAAGGAAATCGGCCCGATCGCCAAGCCGAAAGACATCCGCTTCGGTGAAAATCTGCCGAAGACGCGTTCGGGCAAGATCATGCGTCGCTTGCTACGCTCGCTGGCCAAGGGCGAAGAAGTGACGCAGGATACCTCGACGCTTGAGAACCCGCAGATCCTGGAGCAACTGAAGCAGCCGGCTGGCTGATTGTGAGGCTACCGCACTCGCTCCGAGTGCGGCAGACTGAACTTGGGAAAGTGGAAGACATGCCCTTTGCAGCGCTATACGCACTCCGGATAGCGTTGCAAAAGAAGGGCAGAGCGGTTCTGAAAACCGCAACTCAGGCCGGCGCCGTTAATGTGCCGGCCTGTTTATTTGTGCGTGGAGGCAAGCAGCAATGAGCACGAGTGCAGTACAGATGCTGGTCGCAGCCACCACGGAATTTCTGTGCCGGCATGCCCCATTCGACCGGATGGAGCCGGAGGCGCTGACTTTCCTCGTTGAGCGACTGAAGCTGGCTTATTACCCCAAGGATACGCAGATCGTCACGCCTGAGATGGGCGTGGTGACTACCTTTCATATCCTGCAGCGCGGCAAGGTGCTCGCCCGACAGTCCGGCGACCTTAATGTGCTTGATTACTCCACGATGACCCTCGGACCGGGCGAGGGCTTTCCGATTGGCTCGGTTACGGCGCAGCGCGCCTCGACCAACAGCTATGTCGCGCTTGATGATGTCTTTTGCTATGAACTGGCGGCCTCGGATTTTCTTGAGCTGATGCGCCAGAGCAGCGTGTTCAACCTGCACTGCACGCAATACATCGTCAGCCTGCTCAACCAGTCGCGGCAGCAACTGCAGGTGCAGTTCGCGCAGCGCGCCGCCGAGCAGCAGACGATGAACTCGCCGCTTACGACGATCATCAAGAGCGTGCCGATTTCGGTTTCTCCGGAGAGCACGATACGAAAAGTCATCGAAACCATGGCCAACGGAAACATCGGCTCGATCGTCGTGGTCGATAACGAAAATAGGCCGATCGGCATTTTTACGCAGTCGGATGTTTTGAAGCGTATTGTTCTGCCCGGGGTCAGTCTCGAAGAGCCAATTTTTACGGTGATGTCTGCTACCCCGCAAACCTTGCCGGTTTCCGCTAACGCCTACGATGCGGCGCTGGCGATGGCCACTTACGGTGTCCGCCACGTTCTGGTGGTGGATGAGGGCGATCGATTGCAAGGCGTGATTTCCGAGCGCGACTTGTTTACTTTGCAGCGCGTTGGCTTGCGTCAGATCCGCCAGTCGATAGACGGATCGGCCGATACCGACATGCTTCGCCAGGCGGCCAGTGATGTGCGCCAACTGGCGCTCAATATGCTGGCGCAAGGGGTTGGCGCCGAGCAGTTGACGCAGTTTATTTCGGCACTCAACGATACGCTGACCCGCCGTGTGGTCCAACTCAATCTTGATCGCCATGATCTCGGTGGCATCGAGTGGGCGTGGCTCTCTTTTGGCTCAGAAGGGCGTGACGAGCAGACTTTTAGCACCGATCAGGATAATGGCATCGTCTATCTTTGCCCCGATGGCATGGCTCATGAGCAGACCCGGATGCGTCTGCTCGATTTTGCACGTGATGTGAACAGCGATCTGGACAAGGTCGGCTTTCCCTTGTGCAAGGGCAATATCATGGCCAGCAACCCGGAGTTGTGCCTGACGCTTGAGCAATGGGAGCAGAAGTTCGCCGCTTGGGTGCGTACGCCGGAACCCATGGCTTTGCTTAATGGCTCCATTTTCTTCGACTTCCGGACGCTGTTTGGAAAGTTCAGTCTTGCGCACGGGCTGCGCCAGACACTCTTTGATCTGGTGCGTGGCAACCCACTGTTTCTGCGCATGATGGCGGAGAACGCACTTTCAGTTCAGCCGCCGCTCGGCAAAATTCGGGATTTTATTACCGACGCCGATCCCGAGCATCCGGGCAGCATCGATCTGAAAAAGTTCGGCGCCCGACTGTTCATCGATGCGGCGCGGATTTTTGCGCTGGCACAGGGGGTCCCCAATACCAATACGGTGCAGCGTCTAAAGCTGGCCGGTGTCAAGATGAAGGTGGCGACACACGAGGTTGCGTCGATCATTGAGGGCTTTAGTTTTATTCAGGCGATGCGCTTGCGACATCAGCATCTGGAGCAGGAGCGTGGCCGCCCCGGGGATAACTTCGTCAGGCCCGATCAGTTGAATGAACTCGAGCGGCGGATACTGAAAGAGTCGTTCCGTCAGGCGCGCAAGCTGCAGCAGCGCCTCAAACTTGATTATCAGGTCTGATCCATGCGCTGGATTTTTAGTCTGTTGGGCGACGAAGTGCAGCGGGAAGTGCCGTTGAACGAGGCGCAGCGGCACGCCATTGCCGAGTGGAAGAAATTGCCTCCGCCAGACACCAACCAGCCGCACCGGCTCACTCGCTATGTTGTAGCCGATGTCGAGGCGAGTGGGCTGGATATGGAGAAGGACAAGCTGATTTCGATTGGTGCGGTGGCCGTGGTCAATGGCCTTATCGATTTCAACGATTCATTCGAAGTGGTGCTGCGTCAGGATGAGGTGAGCGCCAATTCAAATATTCTCATTCACGGTATCGGGGGCTCGGCGCAGCGTAACGGGATGGACCCGGCCGAGGCCTTGATCGCTTTTCTCCGTTTTCTCGGCAACTCGCCGCTCGTGGCCTATCACGCATTTTTTGAACAGGCGATGATTGCGCGCGCGATGGACGAGACGCTCGGCATCAAGTTTGAGCCTGCCTGGATTGATCTGGATTGGGTGCTGCCGGATATTTTTCGTGAAGTCATCGACGAGCAAGTCGATCTTGATGTCTGGCTGAACTTTTTTAGCATTGAAAACATCCAGCGCCATCATGCGGTGTCGGATGCTTATGCCATCGCGCAGTTGTTGCAGGTGGCTATCGCCCGGGGTGCGCAGCGTAATGCGCTGTCACCGGCCAGCTTCATGCAGATTGAAAAATCGCGCCGCTGGATGCGCAGTGGCTAAAATCACCTTCTGATGGACACCATAACCAAACAGTTGCGTCGTTTTTATCTTCTTTATACCGGCGCTTTTGTCGTTTTTATTCTGGCGCTTGGTGTGCTGGAGCGTCATGGCATGCCGCCGCGCTGGATCGGCTATTCGTTTCTTTTTCTGACCATCTGCCTGTACGCCACGATTGGCGTAATGGCCCGTACCGCCAATGTTTCCGAGTATTACGTCGCCGGTC
>CAJAHZ010000040.1 GCA_903939665.1 uncultured Pseudomonadota bacterium
ATCCGGCACCCGATGCGGGCCAGTCCTTTGACGAACGGGCAAGGCTGTTCGGCTTGCCGCGCTCGTCGTGGGACGATTTTGACAAGTCGCTGATTTCCGAGGGCGGTGGGGTCTGGCCGAGAAGCGCCAAGTCGATCAGTCTTTCGTCGCAGGCGCGTGCCGTTCTCGGCATCGAGGCCGAGACGCTGACGCCGGCCGAACTGATCCGCGCCATTCTCGTTGCGCCGGTTGATTTGCTCTACAACGGCGGCATTGGCACCTATATCAAGGCGCGCAGCGAGGCCGATGCCGCCGTCGGTGATCGCGCCAACGACGCGATTCGCGTCAATGGCGGCGACCTGCACTGCCGGGTCGTCTGCGAAGGCGGCAACCTCGGTTGCACGCAACTGGGGCGCATCGAGTTCGCCCTGAAGGGCGGCCGGATTTGCACCGACGCTATCGATAACTCAGGCGGCGTCGATTGCTCGGACCATGAAGTGAATATCAAGATATTGCTCAATGCGGTCGTTGCCGAAGGAGAGCTCACCGAGAAGCAGCGCAACAAGCTGCTTGCCGAAATGACCGACGAGGTTGCGGCACTGGTATTGCGCGACAATTATTTTCAGACGCAGGTGCTTTCGGTCACCCGTGCGCGCGGCATCCACCTGCTCGACGAACAGGCGCGCTACCTGCGCAAGCTGGGCAATGCCGGGCGGCTCAACCGGAAAATCGAGTTTTTGCCGTTCGACGAGGAAATCGCCGAGCGCAAGTCGGCGCGGGTCGGGCTGGTCAGCCCCGAACTCGCGGTTCTGCTTGCCTACAGCAAGATCGAGTTATTTGATGCCGTGCTGGCTTCCGATGTTCCCGAAGATCCCTATATTCGCACTGCGCTCTCGCGTTATTTTCCGCAGCCACTGCGTGAGCGCTATGCCGAACAGATCGAGCGGCATCCGCTGAAGCGCGAGATCATCGCCACCTACGTGGTCAATAGCATGATCAACAGGGTGGGCAGCACCTTCGTCAGCCAGTTGCAGGAAGAAACGGGCGCCGCGGCCGCCGACATCGTCCGTGCCTATCTGGCGGCGCGCCAGGTATTCGATCTGGTTTCCCTTTGGCAGGAGATTGAAGCGCTCGACAACAAGGTTGCCGACCACGTGCAAACGGCGATGATCCTTGACGCGAGCCGGCTGATCCAGCGCGGCACCTTGTGGTTCTTGCGTCACCGCGAGCAGATCGCTGATCTTAGCGCCACGCTGGCGCGTTTTTCGCCAGGCGTTCAACAGCTTGCGGCGCGTTTGCGTCAGGTGGTTACACCCGCATACCGGGAAGAGCTCGATGCCGTGAGCAGCCGCTACACGGCGCTCGGCGTGCCGCAGTTGCTTGCTGAGCGCATCGCCGGGCTCGACGAACTCTACTCGGCGCTGGATCTGGTGATGGTTGCGGCAGAAACCGGGCGCCCCGATGAGCTTGTCGCGTCCGTATATTTTTCTCTTGGCGGGCTCTTCGACCTGCACTGGCTTGGGCGGCAGATATCAATCCTTCCTGCCGATACCCACTGGCAAGGGCTGGCGCGTACGGCGCTGCGTGACGACCTGTCGGCGCAGGCCCGCAATCTCGCCGCCGATGTGTTCAGATGCTCGCCGCAGGTAGATAAGCTGGATGCGCTGATCAGCACCTGGGAGGCCGGACGACAGTTTCAGATCGAGCGCTGCCGGCAACTCTTCGCCGACCTGCGTTCGGCCGACATGATCGACATGTCGATGTTGTCGGTGCTGCTGCGCGAATTGCGCAGTTTGGTTTGAGCGATCAGGCGAACCGTCTTGCCCGTCGCAAGGCGGGTAGTTGCGCTTTAACGCGAGCGTCCGGCAGGGCGCTGCCAGGCGGTTGAATCCCCATCCTTTAGCGTTTTGACTGCGGGTCGAGGGCGTTCAAGGGCGTGAGATAGTCAGCTAAGCGGTTCGGGCGACCGAGCAGCCGTTGTCCCAATTCTTCGAAAAAAGCGAGCGTCAGTGCTTCCGGGGCAATGCGAAACGGCGCACGAGCAAAACGCTCGGCGTTCGTGAGCAAGAGTTGCACCGTGCCGGTTTTGTAATCAACGCTGAATTCAGCCGAAACCTTTATCGTTCCCGGAATCGTAATAATGATTTCACGGGTCGCGCCGGTCGTTCCATAAATCTGTTCTTCTGAAAAAACAGCGCGGGCGGCAATCAGAGCCTTGCGCAGCGCATCTGCGCTTGCGGCATCTCGTATCAATTCGTATGACTGCTTTCCCGATAAAGTGTAGCTGAGGGAAACCTGTTCAATCCGCGAACTGATTTCGTGGCCGTGCGGGCGGCAGTCGACCCTTCCGAAATCCCAGGCCAGCCCGCCGATTTCTCCTACCGAAGGCAAGTGGTAAACGTGGGGAATGCGGGGTTTGATGATATTCAACTGTGCCGCCAGGTCGCTCAGGTACTCGAACAACTGTCGCATGCGAAGATCGATTGCACGGGCTTCCTCGTTGCTCAATGCGGTGCTGCGCACTTCATTCGTCTTGTTTTGCTCAGTCATATACTGTGCTGCTGACGTCAGATCCCCGAGCAGCGTACCCACGCCGAGCTTCGGCAGCGCACTCGCCGGAGACGCCAGGTGGCCGACGAAAATGGTGGGGAAGTCCGCGCCTGTGTTGAAGGTTTTTCTGCTTGTCTGCAGCGTCTGATTTGCGACCTGATTTTCGCTCTTCTTCGCCCTGGCCAGGATGTCGTCGCTCTGATCCTTGAATCGTTCAATGTCGGCGACGAGGCCGGATTCAAAATCGCGCCACACGTCTTCCTGTGGTGCTGGCGTGGCAGCGGGCGTTGTTGACGTCGGTCGCGTAGCGGGTGCTGGTTGTGGCGGCGTGAACGTTGAAGCGGTACCGGTCAGCTTGGTGGCGGGCTTGATGATGCGCTTGAGCCTGCGCAGCGTAGCGACTAATTGCGCAGCGCTTTGGTAGCGGTCTTCGGGCGATTTTTCCAGCAGGCGGCAAATGATCGCATCAAGTGCGGCGGACAAGCCGGGTCTGATGGTGGATGGGCGCGCAGGAACGGTGGCGACGATTTCCTTGAGCAGGTGATGAACCTTGCTGCCGCTCTGGTGGCCGAAGGCCGGTTGCCCGGTGGCCATTTCATAGAGCACGGCGCCGAGTGCATAAATATCTGTGCGCGCGTCTGCCGTTTGTCCTGTGACCTGTTCCGGCGCGATGTAACGAGGGGCATGCAGCATCTGCCCGATACGCGAGATCGATGTTTCGGCGACGCCAGCAACGCCAAAGTCGGTGATGCGCAGCCGACCGTCGTGGTCGAGCAGAAATTTTGACGGTTTCAGTCCGCGATGAATAATTCCCATGGCGTGTGCGTGAGCCAGGCCTTCTGCTGCTTGCGTTGCGATGCTGATTGCTTGCTCGGCAGGAAGTGCCCCATCGCGAAGCAAGTTTTCAATCGAGCGGCCGGCAACAAACTCCGTGACAAGGAAGTGCGTATCGCCGCTCTCTCCAACGTCCAGCATGGCGACGATATTGGGGTGTCGAAGTTTTGCAACGGCACGCGCTTCTTCGAGAAAGCGTTGAAGAAGCGCCTGTTTCTGCTGTTGCGGAAGGTTCGTCTCGAGTATCCGGAGTATTACGTCACGCTCGTTGATCGGATCGTGTGCGCGGAAGATCTTGCTGAATGCGCTTTGGCCAAGCTCTTCGAGGATTGTGTAGCGACTGATTTTTATGTTTTTCAGTGAGCGCATGTCGCTTTATGTGGCTGGGGCACGGTGAGAAGTTTGCACACCCAAGCTTACCCGACTTTTCCACCGGTCGTTCGCCTGCCTGACAATCCGTCAGAAAACGGGTTTTTTAACGGATTGCACCAGCGAGACGACGCTCCAAATCGAGGCCGCTGCGTAACGCTATGGAATATCCTGAAATGATTTTGCGCGAATCTCCCATGGCGGGAGTCAGTCCTGGTAGGCGATTCGCCGTGATCTTCAGCCGGGTTGGATCGCGAAACTCAGCTGATTCAACCCTGACTTGTGGTCAGCCTTATCTTTTCGGCTATATGTCTCATGGGATATCCTGCGGTCACATTCTGTTTTGGGCAGTCGTTGACGTCACCCGACCCTAAGCCGTCACCGGCAAAAAATGAAAGCTGCCATTGCGCCTTGCAAGCCAAAAATCGGAGGCAGCCGTTCATTATTCACAAATTTTCCACTGATCTGAGCAGCGGGAACGGCCATTGGGGTAGCGAAAATGACAAATTTCCAAGCTGTGGTTCTCTGCACTCAAGCAGTATCTTGTGACGCAATCGCCGACATGAGTATTGATAAGTCTATGGGTTTGAATAGCACAGGCCAACTTGAGGACTGCGTTATCGCGATCCGGTCGCCTGATGTATCCCCGGTCAGAACCAACGCCTTGATCGGCTTTCCTGAGCGCTGCTGAATGGCATCAAGAAGCTCAAGTCCGTTTAGTCCAGGGAGACGGAGATCGGAAATATAGAAATCGGCATCGGCG
>CAJAHZ010000041.1 GCA_903939665.1 uncultured Pseudomonadota bacterium
ACAAGGGGTTGTCGAAGACCTTCGTCGCCGTTCGCGAGGAAGCGCCAACCCGCATCTGCGGCTATTACGCGCTGACGCTGGCAGAACTCGAGAACCGCCATCTGCCGGAAGCCTGTCGCAAGAAGCTGCCGCAGCGCATTCCTGGCGTACGTTTGGGCCGGTTGGCTGTCGATAGGCAGTATCAGGGAAAGGGACTAGGCGAACTGCTGCTAGTCGATGCCCTGACGCGGGCGCGACGTATCTACACTGAGGCAGGCGGAATTGGTTTGTTCGTCGATGCGTTGGATAGAGAGGCGGCAGGATACTACCTAAACTTCGGCTTTGATGCATCCCCGGATAACCCACTGCTGTTGTTCCTGTCGGCAAAGGTCACAGAGTAAGTAAGCGGCAGGTTTGGAATCGTATAGCCGCTTTTCAACGTAACTGATTACATCAGCACGATGTCGTACTGCTCCTGCGAATAGCTCGGCTCGGCCTGCAGTGAGATCGGTTTGCCGATGAAGTCGGAGAGCATCGCGAGTCCTTGTGATTCGTCGTCGAGAAACAGATCGACCACCGCCAGGCTTCCGAGCACCCGGTACTCACGGGCATTAAACTGGCGTGCTTCACGCAGCAATTCACGCAGGATTTCGTAGCAGATGGTGCGTGCCGTTTTTACTTCGCCGCGCCCCTGACAGGTCGGACATTCTTCGCACAGCACGTGCGCCAGCGACTCCCGCGTCCGCTTGCGCGTCATCTCGACGAGGCCAAGTGCGGTGAAGCCATTGACGGTCAGCCGCGTGTGGTCGCGCATCAACGCCTTGTTGAATTCGGCGAGAACAGCACTCTTGTGCTCCTCGTTCTCCATGTCGATGAAGTCGGTGATGATGATGCCGCCGAGGTTGCGCAGGCGCAGCTGGCGGGCGATGGTCTGCGCCGCTTCGAGATTGGTCTTGAAGATGGTGTCGTCGAAGTTGCGCACGCCGACAAAGCCGCCGGTATTGACGTCGATGGTCGTCATCGCCTCGGTCTGGTCGATGATCAGGTAGCCGCCGGATTTGAGGTCGACCCGGCGCGCCAGCGCCTTCTGGATTTCATCCTCGACGCCGTGCAGGTCGAACAGCGGGCGCTCGCCGGTGTAGTGGAAAAGCAGCGGCTGGACGGTGGGCGTGTACTCGGCGGCAAAAGCTGTGAGTTTCTGGAAATTTTCCCGCGAGTCGATGACGATGCGCGCGGTTTCCGGATTGACGAAGTCGCGCAGTACGCGTTGTGACAGCGATAGTTCCTGATAGAGCAGGGCGGGCGGCGCAGCGGTTTTCGACAGCGTTTGCACGTCGCGCCAGATCTTGCGCAGATAGGCGATATCGTTCGCCAGTTCGGCTTCGGTGGCGGTCTCGGCCATCGTGCGCACGATGAAACCGCCGGGTTCGTCGGCGGGCACCAGTCGCGTGATCTTCTCGCGCAGCGCCTCGCGTTCGGACTCCTTGCCGATGCGCTGCGAAATCCCGATGTGTTTTTCCTGCGGCAGATAAACGAGCATGCGCCCGGCCACCGAGATTTGCGTCGATAGGCGCGCTCCCTTGGTGCCCATGGGGTCCTTGACGACCTGAACGACGACGCTCTGCCCATCGAACAGGATGCGCTCAATGGGGCGGATCGGTTCGCCTTGCTGGCGAGGCTCCCAGATGTCGGCAACGTGCAGGAAGGCGGTGCGATCGAGGCCGACATTGATGAACGCCGACTGCATGCCGGGCAGGATGCGGACGACGCGCCCGACATAGATGTTGCCAACCAGGCCGCGACTTGAACTGCGTTCGATATGCAGTTCCTGCGCGGCGCCTTGATGCATGACGGCGACGCGGGTTTCCTGCGGCGTAAAGTTGACCAGGATTTCTTCAGGCATGGGGGAAGACGCGGGGAAAGCGCGTAAAATTTCGGGTTACGCACATTCTACCCTTTTCCTCAAGACTCTCTTCCATGCCCGCAGCCCCACCCATGCCCACTCCCGAGTTGCTCGCGCCCGCCGGTTCCCTGGCGATGATGCGCACGGCTTTCGCCTTCGGTGCCGATGCCGTCTATGCCGGTCAGCCGCGCTACAGCCTGCGCGTGCGCAACAACGATTTCGGCAACCTGGAGATGCTCGGCGGCGCGATTGGCGAAGCGCACGCGCTGGGTCGTCAGTTCTATGTGGTCAGCAATATCCTGCCGCACAACCCCAAGATTCGCACCTATCTCGCCGACATGGCGCCGGTGGTCGCCCTCAATCCCGATGCGCTGATCATGGCCGACCCCGGCCTGATCGACATGGTGCGCGAAAGCTGGCCGGAAATGCCGGTGCATCTGTCGGTGCAGGCCAATACGGTCAACTTCGCCGCGGTGCGTTTCTGGAAGAAACTCGGCATCTCGCGCATCATCCTGTCGCGCGAACTGTCGCTCGACGAAGTGGCTGAAATCCGCCAGGAATGCCCGGATATCGAACTCGAAGTTTTTGTGCATGGCGCTTTGTGCATTGCCTATTCGGGGCGTTGCCTGCTCTCCGGCTATTTCAATCATCGCGACCCGAATCAGGGGTCGTGCACCAACTCCTGCCGCTGGGACTACAAGATGAAAGCCGGCGAAGAAGATGCCGGCGGCGACGTGCATGCCTGTGGCTCGGCTGCGGCGGCTCCTGAAGCCAAGGTCTGGCTGCTCGAAGAAAAGGAGCGCCCCGGCGAACTGATGCCGATCGAGGAAGACGAGCACGGCACTTACATCATGAATTCGAAGGATCTGCGCGCCATCGAGCATGTTCAGCGCTTGACCGAGATCGGCATCAATTCGCTGAAGATCGAGGGGCGCACCAAGTCGCCGTATTACGTGGCGCGCACCGTGCAGGTCTATCGCCGCGCCATCGCCGACGCAGTCGCCGGTCGCCCTTTCGACCCGCGCCTGCTCGGTGAGCTCGAAGGTCTGGCCAATCGCGGCTACACCGATGGCTTTTATCAGCGCCATCATGAGCACGAAATGCAGAACTACCTGCGCGGCCATTCCGAATCGGGGCGCAGCCTCTATGTCGGCGACGTAATCGGCTGGAATGCGGCGCGCGGGTTGGTCGAAGTCGAGGTGAAGAACCGGTTTTCCGTTGGCGACCGCATCGAGGTCATTCATCCCTCGGGCAATTTTGAGGTCGCGCTGGCCCGCATGGAGAATGCGGATGGCGCGGCGATCAGCGTCGCGCCGGGCAACGGTCACCGTGTCTGGATTCCACTCGCCGCCGAACTGCAGGGAGCGATGCTGGCGCGTTTCATTTGAGGCACTGATCGTGCCGCATCTCTTTGTCGATATTTCGGCGCACGGTTTCGGTCATCTGGCGCCGGTGCCGCCACATCCAGCGGGTGCCGAAGAGGTGGCGGAAATCCTGTTTTCCCGCCTTACAGCGGGTAGTTGAAGCGCTTGAGCAGCTCTGCGGTTTCAAACAGCGGCAGTCCCATTACGCCGGTATAGCTGCCGGCCAGATATTCCACGAACATTCCGGCGCGGCCTTGTATGCCGTAAGCGCCGGCTTTGTCCATGGGCTCGCCGCTCGCTACGTAGCGGCGGATTTCGGCGTCATCGAGTGTGCGAAAGCGCACCTCGCTGATTGAGATCGATGATTCGACACGACCGTCGAAGCTGACCGCAAGCGCCGTCAGCACGCGGTGCGTGTGGCCGGAAAGCTGGCGCAGGATACGCCCGGCGTCCTCCTCGTCGAACGGCTTGCCGATGATCTGGCCGTCAAATTCAAGCGTCGTGTCGGCAGCGAGAACGGGCTGCGCGATCAGTTTGCGCCAGTCGACAATGCGCCAGCCGTGTTCGGCTTTGGCGCGCGCGACGCGCTCCACGTAGGCCAGCGGGTCTTCGCCGGCATGCGGTGTCTCATCGAGTGCCTTGTCGTCGCGCGGGGGGTTGCGGAAAACGATGGTGTCGAAGTGAATTCCGATCTGGGTCAGCAGTTCGCGTCGCCGCGGGCTGCGCGACGCCAGGTGAAGGCGTGGGTTGTGTGGATTGATCTGCATGAGCGGCATTATCCCTCGCGGTGGTAAGGATGATTCTTTATGACGCTGACCGCGCGATAAAGTTGCTCGCACAGGATCAGGCGTGCCATGGCGTGCGGCAGGGTCAGGCTGGACAGGCGAATGCGGTCGTTGGCGCGTTGTTTCAGTTCCTCGTCGATGCCGTCGGCGCCGCCGATGATGAAGGCGGTATCGCCCCCCTCGCGCATCCAGTCCTCAAGGCGCTGGGCAAGTTTCAGCGTGCTCAGGTCATCGCCCCGCTCGTCGAGAATCACGATCCGGCCGTAGGCTGGCAGAGCGGCCTGCAGGCGGGATTTTTCCGCAGCGAGCAGCTGCTCGCGGGTCTTCGAGCCGCGTTGTTCGGGCTTGATTTCCACGACATTCAGGGGCAGTTCGCGCGGCATGCGCTTGATGTACTCGGCGCAGCCTTTGGCAACCCAGTCGGGGAGCTTGTGGCCGACGGCGAGAATGCCGAGTTTCATTCCTTGGTGGTGGCCTTGCGTGCGCGAGCCGGGCCTTTGCCGCTCCACAATTCTTCGAGGTTGTAGTAGGCGCGGATGGTCGGCTGCATGACGTGTACGACGATGTCGCCCAGATCGACGAGAACCCACTCGCCGTTTTCTTCACCTTCCGATGAGATGACTTCGCCGCCGGCCTCGCGGACCTTGTCCTGCACGTTGCGCGCAAGCGACTTGACCTGCCGGTTTGAATCGCCGCAGGCGATGATCACGCGGTCAAACAGCGGCGTCAGCTTGCTGGTGTTGAAGACCTCGATATCGTGGCCCTTGATGTCTTCGAGTGCGTCGACAACGATTTTTTGCAGTTTGGTAGTGTTCATCAGGTTTGGGCGAGTTTCAGCGTGGGGAGTAAAGAAGAGTGCTTTGAATATAAGCGATAACCGCGTCGGGCAGCAAATAGCGGGCACTGCGCCCGCTGCTCAGCAAGCTGCGGATTTGCGTGGCCGAGATGTCCAGTTGCGTCATGGCAAAGCTGACAATACGCCCAGCAGGCGATTGGGCAAGCGCTGCCGGTGACGCGCTGTGGCGTTGCCGATAGATGTCGGCGAGCGCCGGCGGCAGGCTGTCGGCGTTGACCGGAAAGCCGGGGCGATGGGCGACGGCGATGTGCGCCAGCTTGAACAGGTCTTCCCAGCGGTGCCAGTCGGGTATCCCGGCGAAGGCGTCGGCGCCCACCAGCAGCACCAGCGGTCGTTGTACTGCGCATTCGCCGGCCAGGCGCAGGCGTTCGAGGGTTGGCACCGTGTAGCTCGGGTGGGCCGCTTCGACTTCGGCCGGGTCGACCTCGAAGCGCGCGTTGCCGGCGATCGCGAGACGGACCATTTCAAGCCGATGCGTTGCCGCAACTTGCGGCGGCTTGTTGGCCAGCGCACGGTGCGCCGGCTGACCGGCGGGAATCCAGCGCACGCAGGCCAGTCCGAGCTGGTCGGCGGCTTCCTCGGCGAGTCGCAGATGGCCTGTATGGACCGGATCGAAGGTGCCGCCAAAAATCCCCAAAGGCGCAGGCAAAAGCGCTGCTTGGTCAGACATTTTCGTCAACCGCGACGAAGACGTCGCGATAGCTTGCGTAAAAGCTGGCGAACAGGGTCGGCGCGAGAATTAGGAGCAGCGGGACGGAGAAAAGCTCGGCGAAAAAAATGACGCTCTGCGGCATCAATACCGCCAGCAGCCCGAGCACGATGCCCGGTATGAGCGCGCCAAAAACCATGATGGCTGCGCCGTAGGCGACAAAAGCACGCCAGTTGCGCAGGCAGGCGACGAAACTGAAAAAAAGCGCCTTGGCTGCCGGAAGGCCATGCCAGGCGGCGAGCGCCGGTGCGTACCAGTAAGCCATGACGAGCGGCGTGAGAAGAATCAGGGCGATGTGTGTCGCGGCGAGAAATTGCGGGCTGCCTACCGTCTCGTCGCTAAGCGGTGTCCCGAACAGCATCTTGTCCATCAGCAGGCCGTCGTCGGCGATCGCCGACAGGGCGAGAATCGAAATCGTTGCGACGAGATAGACGCCGCCCAGCGTCAACAGCGCACGCGGATTCTCGCGAAAGCCCGAAAACAGCAGCGCCGGGCTGATCGGGCGCTCCTGCTCAAGCTCGCGACAGGCGTTCATCAGGCTCACGGAAAAGGCCGGGATGCACAGCGTCGCGACGATAGCGCCAATGACCGGAATCAGGCTGATGATGGCGGCCAGTATCCAGTAGCTGGCAACCAGAAAGGTCAGCATCGGCGGGTTCTTGCGGAAGATGGCGAAACCACCTGCCAGCCAGAGCCAGCCGCGACGTGCGGGAAGTTTCAGGGCCTGCATGACGTTGCGGCAAACAGTTCAGGTAGCAATGAAGATATCCCGATACGACGCGTAGACCGAGCCAGCCAGCACCGGGCCGAGAACGAGGAAGCCCAGGCCGACGGGCAGTGCGGCGAAGAAGCAGAGCACCATGGTGATCAGGCCATAGACCAGGAAAGGCACCGTATTTTTCAGGCAGGCGTTGAAACTGGCCTTGAGCGCGGGTACCGGCTGCATGCTGTTGAAAACGACGAGTGCCGGCGCAAACCAGATCGCCATGAAGAGCGGCACCGAGAGCGCCAGCGCGAACAGCATGGCGAGCAGCATGCCGCCCATGGCCATGCCAAGTCCGGCGCCGCGCCCCATCATCATGCCGCCGGCAACGCTGCCGCCGCCAATGACGGCAACGACGGCAAAAATCGTCAGCATGCCGACCATGTAAAGCACGCCAAGCAGGACCAGGTCGCCGGTGTTGCGTTTGAAGCCGGCAAACAGATCGGGAATCTCGATGGTTTCTTCCTTGGCGATTTTCTGGCAGGCGATCAGCATGCCGGCGCCGAATACCGGCGTCAGCAGGTGCGCTGCAAGCTGGCCAACCACCGGAACAATCGACAGGGCGACAAAAATCACGAGCAGGATAAGCGTCATCGCAATCCAGACCCCCGGGTTGGCGACGAACATGGCCCAGCCCTGCTTGAGCCACTCGAAAGCATTGCCGGCAGGGACCGTGCGACAGTCACCGTTGAATTCCGGGGCGGAAATCGGGAAAGGTTCCATTGTGACGCTCGCTTGAAAGGATGGGAATGCCGCGCTCTGGGCGGCTTGGCCGGCCAGGCTTGGTTTTGGCGCTCGAAACGGTCAGAAGGTGCCGATAACCCATTGCGGAACGCTGATCGGCGGCGATGGTGCATCCATCTTTGAAAAGTTGCCGTCACCCTGCCTGTCCATCAGGTAGTAGGGAACGCCATGGGTCGGCGTCACCTTGATCATGTACAGTTGTCCGGCAACGCGAAATTCCTCGACGGTTTCGTTATCGCGTCGCTTGATGGTCACCTGCGGTTCAAGCGCTGCGTCGAAAGGCAGCATCTCCGGTGGCGGCGGCGGAACAACGGGCAGCGGCTGCAGGTCGGTCCTGTTCTGGGCGAAGACGGGTGCGGCGGCGATGGCCAGCAGGGCGATGAGCGCTTTGATGCGGTGCATGACGAAGCTTTCCGGGTGGCAACAATAAGCGTTGATTGTATTACAGATTGAGCAGCATCTCGCGCTCGAAGGGCAGCGGGGCGAAGCCGCGCGTCTCGTAATGCTTGAAAATCGCCTCGACGACATCCTCGGGCTTGTCGATGATCTGAATCAGGTCGAGGTCTTCCAGCGAGGCCATGCCTTCGCTGATCATGCGCTCGCGGAACCAGTCGATCAGCCCGCGCCAGAACGGTTCGCAGACCAGAATGATCGGAATCCGGCGGCTCTTGCCGGTCTGGATCAGCGTCAGCGCTTCGAGCAGTTCATCAAGTGTGCCGAAGCCGCCGGGCAGGACGACGTAGGCGCTGGCGAACTTGACGAACATGAACTTGCGCGCGAAGAAGTGGCGGAAAGTCTGTGAAATATCCTGATAGGCGTTGGCTTGCTGTTCATGCGGCAACTGGATGTTCAGCCCGATGCTCGGCGATTTGCCGAAGAAAGCGCCTTTGTTGGCCGCTTCCATGATGCCGGGGCCGCCGCCGGAAATCACCGAAAAGCCCGCGTCGGAGAGCTTGCGGGCAATTTCCTCGGCGAGCTGATAATAGGGCGAGTCGGGCAAGGTGCGCGCGCTGCCGAAGATCGAGACGGCCGGACGGATCTCGGAGAGCCGTTCTGTCGCTTCGACGAACTCTGCCATAATGCCGAAGATCCGCCAGGACTCCCGCGCCGTGAAGGATTGCGTGGCGGCGTCCGAGTCCGTGGTCTGGGGTAGTTTTTCTCTTTCGCTCATTTTCCTGAATTCTGAATTCGAATATGCCTACGCTGCTGCTGGTCGATGGATCGTCCTATTTATACCGCGCTTTTCACGCCATGCCCGATCTGCGCAACCGGCAGGACGAGCCAACGGGCGCGATCTACGGTGTGCTGAACATGCTACGCCGGCTGGATGCCGACTTCAAGGCGCATGACGTCACGTACAAAGCCTGTGTTTTCGACGCCAAGGGAAAGACCTTTCGCGACGACTGGTATCCCGAATACAAGGCGCACCGTCCGCCGATGCCCGACGACATGGTGCGCCAGATCGAACCGCTACACGCCGCGATTACCGCCTCGGGCTGGCCGATCCTGATGGTCGATGGCGTCGAGGCCGACGATGTGATCGGTACGCTGGCGCGGCAGGCGGCGGCGCAGGGTATCAAGGTGGTGGTGTCGACCGGCGACAAGGACCTCGCGCAACTCGTTGGCCCACATGTCCAACTGGTCAACACGATGAGCAATGAGACGCTTGACGAAGCGGGCGTGCTGGCCAAATTTGGCGTGCCGCCCGGGCGCATCGTCGACTACCTGACGCTGGTCGGCGATACCTCCGACAACGTGCCGGGCGTTGAAAAAGTCGGCCCGAAAACGGCGGTCAAGTGGCTCACGCAATATGGTTCGCTCGATGGCGTGATCGCCGCCGCACCGGATATCGGCGGTGTGGTCGGAGAAAATCTGCGTCGCGCGCTTGATTTTCTGCCACTCGGGCGACGGTTGGTGACGGTGCGCTGCGATCTTGAATTGCCGCAGACACTCGCCGAACTGGTGCCGCGCGCGCCTGATCGCGAACGTTTGATCGAACTGTTCGGGCGTTATGAAATGAGATCGTGGCTGAAGGAGGCGCAAGAACAGGCGCCCCAGCCAGATGCTGCGCCGGTGCAGCCACAGACGCAGGTTCTGCCTGCAATGTCTCTGCCACCGATCGATTTGCTGAGCGACAATGGCGCTCATCGCGTCGGCTACGAAATGATTGTCGACCGGGCCGCTTTCGACGTCTGGCTGGCAAAAATCGAAGTCGCGCCGCTGACTGCGCTGGACACGGAAACCACCAGCCTCGACCCTTTCTCGGCGCGCATCGTCGGCGTCTCGCTGGCCGTCGCGCCGGGCGAAGCCGCCTACATTCCGCTCGCCCACCATTACGCCGGCGTGCCGCCACAGTTGCCGCGCGATGAAGTGCTGGCGCGCCTCAAACCCTGGCTTGAATCGGCGCAGCACGCCAAGATCGGCCAGAATCTCAAGTACGATCAGCACGTTTTTGCCAATCACGGCATCGCATTGGCCGGTGTCGAACACGACACGCTGCTGCAATCCTACGTGCTTGAATCCGGCAAGGATGGCGTGCGCGGCCACGATCTCGGCCAGCTCGCGCTACGCCATCTCGGGCTGTCGACGATCCCCTACGAAGCGCTGTGCGGCAAGGGTGTGAACCAGATATGTTTTGATCAAGTGGCAGTCGAAACCGCTGCCGAATACGCCGCCGAGGATGCCGATCTGTGTTTGCGCCTGCACGCCCGGCTTTACCCGCAGATCGCTGCAGATCAAGGACTGGCGCGCATCTACGGCGAGATCGAG
>CAJAHZ010000042.1 GCA_903939665.1 uncultured Pseudomonadota bacterium
GCGCGAGGTGCCGCGCCTCGGCGACAAGACCTTCGAACAAGCCGCCGGCTTCCTGCGCATCAATGGCAGCGACAACCCGCTCGATGCGTCATCCGTCCACCCGGAAGCCTACCCGCTGGTCGAACGCATCCTGGCCGACATCAAGAAGGGCATCCGCGACGTGATCGGCGATTCGCGTCTGGTCAAGGCGCTGACACCGACCAAATACACCGACGAGAAATTCGGCCTGCCGACCGTGCAGGACGTGCTGAAGGAACTCGAAAAACCGGGCCGCGACCCGCGCCCGGAATTCAAGGCGGCGGTTTTCAAGGACGGCATTGAAGACGTCAAGGATCTGCAACCGGGGATGCTGCTTGAAGGCGTCGTCACCAATGTGGCCAACTTCGGCGCCTTCGTCGACATCGGCGTGCATCAGGACGGCCTGGTGCACATCTCGATGCTTTCCAACAAATTCGTCAAAGACCCGCGTGAAGTGGTGAAGGCCGGCGACGTGGTCAAGGTCAAGGTGCTCGAAGTCGACTTGCCGCGCAAACGGATTGCGCTCACCATGCGTCTTGCCGACGAAATTCCGGCGACACCGAGAACGGGCGGCGCCCCTTCCCCGCTATCGGCCAAGGCCAGACAGCGCGAAGAACGCCAGCCCGAGCCGGCTGGCGCAATGGCCAGCGCATTCGCCAATCTCAGGCGCTGAGCGTATCCTTCAGCACGGCACAATTTGCAGGAGAGACCATGCGTGTTCTGATCGTTGATGACAATGCGTCGATGCGCGCACTACTCTCGTCGCTTCTGGCCAGCAGGGGCTACGAGGTGGTCGCGGCCCTCGAAGACGGCGACCGGATCATGGAAACCATACGGCAGAAGTCGCCGGATATCATTTGCCTTGATTATCAGCTCCCCGGACGTGACGGTCTGGACATACTCCGCGAAATCAACGACACCAACCCGCAGATCGACGTACTGTTCATGACCGCATCGGGAGACACCACGGTCGAACAGAAAGCAGCCGATGCAGGTGCCGCCGGTTTCATCCGCAAGCCTTTCGGACAAGCGCAGATCCTCAAGGAGGTTCAACTGGTCTGGGATATGCGGCAGCAGGCGACTGCGGCGAACGAGCAGACCGGTCAGGCGCAAGAAGAACAGGCGCTGCAGCCCGCTGACCTTCCTTTCAACCCACGTAGCGTGGTAATCGCCGACGATAACGGTTCGATCCGCTTTCTGCTCAAAGGTCTGCTCACCGAGCTTGGGTTCAAGGTCATACAATCGGTCGGCAATGGCGAAGAAGCCATCAAGGCCGCAAAAACGCATCGACCGGGCGTACTCTGCCTCGACGTCGAGATGCCGGTCTTGTCCGGCCTCGATGCACTCCCCATGATCCGGGAGGCCAGTCCGCAAACGGCGGTCGTCATGATCACCGGCAGCGCCACACGCGAACTCGTCGAGAAGGCCACCGCCCATGGCGCCAGAGGCTACATCGTCAAGCCGATCCGCCCCGCCTACCTTGAGGCGTTCATGAAAAAACTGGTCAAATAACGCGCCTCAGCGCTATCCCGCCCCCCTTCGAAACCATACCATGCTCAAGATTTACGGCATCAAGAACTGTGACACGATGAAAAAAGCCTTCAACTGGCTGGACACGCACTGCGTGGCCTACGAATTCGTCGATTACAAGAAAGCAGGCGTTGCGGCCACTCACCTGCCCGACTGGAACCGCCGTGCCGGCTGGAAAACGCTGCTCAATACGCGGGGTTTGATGTGGAAGAAACTCAGCGAAGAACAACGCGCCGACATGGACGAAACGAAGGCGCTGGCGCTAATGACCGAGTACCCAAGCCTGATCAAGCGACCGGTTGCTGACAGCGGGCAATGTCTGCTGGTCGGTTTCGAGGCGGAACGCTACAGCGCTGAATTTGAAAAGATATGATGAACGATTACGTACAGCCTTTCCTGTTCGACGAGCTCGATATCCGTGGTGCGCTCGTTCGCATCGGCCCGGTCTGGCAGCAGTTGCTGGCCGGACGCGGCTATCCTGCGCCGGTTGCCGAGTTACTCGGTGAAATGAGCGCCACCACCCTGCTCCTTGGCAGCAAGCTTAAACAAGCCGGTCGCCTGACCGTTCAGTTGCGCGGCAACGGCCCGGTTTCGCTGCTCGTGATCGACTGCAACGAGCGCCTGCATATTCGCGGCATGGCGCATTGCGCGGAACAGGTCGAAGCGGGATCGGCCCCCGATTTGCTCGGCCACGGCCAATTGCTGCTCTCCCTCGATCTACCATCGATGCGCGAGCCCTATCAAAGCATTGTTCCACTTGACGGCAACAGCATCGCCGAAATCTTCGAGCACTACCTCAAGCAATCCGAGCAACTGCCTTCGCGCTTTTTTCTCGCTTCTTCGCCGGATGGCGCCGCGGGCCTTTTCCTGCAGAAACTGCCGGGTGCTGACCAGCGCGACCTCGATGGCTGGCCGCGCATTGAGGCGCTCGCCTCGACCGCCAAGGCCGACGAGTTGATTGGCCTGCCGGCTGAAGCACTACTGACGCGCCTGTTCAGCGAGGAAACGGTGCGCGTTTTCGATGCGCAGGCAGTCATTCACGACTGCCCGGAAGACTGGGACAAGGTGCGTTCAATGCTCCTGTCGCTAGGACGCGACGAGGTCGAATCCGTACTCCGCGAGCACGGCGAGGTGGTCATCAAGGACGACCTTTGCAACCGCGAATACCGCTTCGATGCACAAGCGATTGGCGCGCTTTTTCATGACACCCCGGACGGCACGCCACCGACCCTTCACTAGCGCTTGCCAAGCAAGCATTGTGTAACCAATGCGCTGTCCTCGAAAATCCCTTTTCCGGATATCGGAAAGGGCTAAGATATCGACTTGCAGCAATCAGGCAGAGACCACGCGTGACCTCTATTTCGCGAATGACGAATGGCTTGGACTGGGTCGACCTTCCCCTGATCGTCGTAGGGCCTGACAGACTCGTCAGTTACGCTAATCCCGCCTGCCTCGGAATCCTCGAGATCCCCTTGCAGGAAATCATCGGAACACTTTTTTCCGACTGCCTGAATAATCACGACGCGGCGGACTGGGTGGGCCGCGCACTGATTGAAAAGCATCAGGCCAGCCTGCTGATCAGCGCGCTCAAAAACGCAGGTGGCTGCAAGCCCACCGTGATGCTCCAAGTGGTTCCAACCGACGCTTCGACGCCGGAGATTCTTCTTTCACTCTCCCCCAGCGATAACATGGGCAACAATCCGCTGACCGGGAGCTGGCGCACCTTGCTGGAATTCCAGGCAATCATGGCCAACGCTCCGGTCGCCATCGGCTTCTCGCAAAACCGCAAAATCACCCGCTACAACAGCAAATTTTCAGAGGTTTTTGGTTTCAATGGTGACGAGGGCGTCGGTCAGCCAACGCTGACTCTCTACCCCTCGCTGGAGGCAATGGAGGAAGTCAGCCGTCAAGCCTTCCCCCTGCTCTCGAGCGGCGTTCCTTATGTTGCCGAGTTACGCTTTCGTCGCCAGGACA
The DNA here is from genome assembly GCA_903939665.1 of uncultured Pseudomonadota bacterium. Taxonomy (GTDB): domain Bacteria; phylum Pseudomonadota; class Gammaproteobacteria; order Burkholderiales; family Rhodocyclaceae; genus CAJBIL01. The sequence continues at coordinate 3,523 of CAJAHZ010000042.1, forward strand.
ACACGCTGTTCTGGGGCGATGCAATTGCCTACCTGATCGATCCGCAAAACCCGCCCGAAGGCACCATCTGGATCATCAGCGATATCAGCGCAAGAAAAGCTGCCGAGGCAGAGACCCGTCAGATGCTCCTCGAACTGGAAGCGATTTTTGCCAATGCCTCAGTGGGCATCATGTACACCCGTGATCGCATTTTCCAGCGCTGCAATGTCCGCTGCGCCGAGATTCTCGGTTACACCCCGGAAGCGCTGGTCGGCCAACCCGGCATCATCATTTATCCGACTCAGGCCGACTACGACGCGTTGGGCGCTGCAGCCGGCCCACGCTTGAGCAGCGGGCAATCATTCGAGACCGATGCACAATACAGGCGCAAGGATGGAAGCCTGATCTGGTGCCACATCTACGCCAAGGCGCTCGATCCTCAAAACACCGACCGGGGAACCATCTGGATCGTTGCGGATATCGAGGAAGCCAGACAGGCACGCGAACATCTGGCAGATACGGTGCGCGAACTCGAAGCCTTCATGAGCAACGCTTCGGTTGCCATCCTGTTCACCCGGGATCGACAGATCACCCGTTACAACCCGCGTTTCAGCCAAATGTTCGGTTACCCGGGAACCGACGCTATCGGCTTGCCGGCGAGCGTCCTCTACCGCTCACCGGAAGAATACGAAGCACTGGGAAAGCAGGCATCCCCGCTGCTTTCTTGCGGCCATCCTTTCCAGGCCGATCTCTACATGCAGCGCCATGACGGAATGGCCCTGTGGGTGAACCTGATCGGCTACCTCGCCAACCCGGAGCAACCGACCCACGGCACCATCTGGATTCTTGAAGACCGAACGGTTTACAAAGAGGCTGAAGAGGCACTGCGCGCCGCATCGACCGAACAGCAGCTGATTCTTGACCACAGTACGGTCGGCATCGTCTTCGTCAAGAACCGCATCGTCCAGCGCTGCAACCGGCGCATGGCTGAAATTTACGGCTGCGCGACTGACGATTTGCTCGGCCAGTCGATGCGCTTTGCCTTTGCTTCAGACGCAGCGTGGCAGATTGCCGGCAACGATGCCTATGCCGAAATGGCAAGCGGCAGCACATTCTCGGCGGAGATGCTGCATCTGCGCAAAAACGGCGAACCCTTCTGGTCGCGCATGACGGGCAAGGCCATCGACCCGAACCAGCCGCAAGCCGGATCGATCTGGAACTATGAAGACGTCACCGAACGCAGACGGGCTGAAGAAGCGCTACGCGAAAGCGAAATGCTGCAACGGGCCATTCTGGATAGCGCCAACTACCTGATTATTTCGGTCGATCAATCAGGAAATATCCAGACCTGCAACCCGGCGGCCAACTCGATGCTGGGCATCACGCCGGAAGCGCTGATCAAGACCGGCACATTGGCTCAGATTCTAGTCCCGGAAGAGCGGACAGCGCAAAACGACGACGCGGGAGGCAGCCAGGACGATCTTCCCTTGTTCGCCAAAGCCAGGGCCGGAGACATCATCGAAGGCGAGTGGATACTGCAACGCCAGGACGGCTCCCGTTTCCCGGCGCAAATGTCGATCTCCGCACTGCGCCGGGGCAGCAGCGAAATCGACGGTTTTCTGGTTATCGCCGCCGACATCACGCAGCGCAAGCACGCCGAGGAGCAATTGCTGCGCTCGCGGGATGAACTGGAAAACCGGGTCGAGGCGCGTACTGCAGAACTGCAGGCCGAGGTCGTAGAGCGGCGTCGTGCAGAGCGCCGCTTACGCTATCTGGCACTGCACGACTCGCTGACCGGCCTGCCCAATCGCAATCTCCTGCAGACCCGAATCGAGGAAGCGATCAACGCCACACAATCGAGCGGCAAGCCGACGGCCGTCATGTTCATCGACCTCGACCGCTTCAAGACGATCAACGACTCACTGGGTCACCACATCGGCGACCAGTTGCTGCGCAAGGTCGCCAGCAAACTGCGAGGCGTACTGCGTGCCGGAGACACCGTAGCCCGCATCGGCGGCGACGAATTCGTGGTGGTGGCGACGGCGCTCGAAGATGCCGAAGAATCAAGCCTCGTCGCGCAAAAGATATTTCAGCAGTTCACGGGAGCGCTGTCGGTTGACTCGCACCAGCTCTACATCACGCCGTCGATTGGCATTGCCCTTTACCCGCGCGATGGGAACAGCGTCGACACGCTGATGCGTAATGCCGATACGGCGATGTATCGCGCCAAGGCCGAGGGTCGCAATGCAATCCGCAGTTACAGCGCGGAAATGAATGCCGACGCCGAACAGTATTTCCAGATCGAAAACAGCCTGCGAAAAGCCATCGACCGCAAGGAGTTCGTACTTTATTACCAGCCGATTGTCGATTGTGCCACCAGCGCGCTGCGTAGCATGGAAGCCCTGATCCGCTGGCAGCACCCCAAATTGGGATTGATGGCACCCGATCGCTTCATTCCGATTGCTGAAGAAAGCGGCCTGATCGTGCCGATCGGCGGATGGGTAATCGCCGAAACCTGCCGTCAGATCCGCCAGTGGCGAAACAACGGAATCATTACCGTACCCGTGGCAATCAATCTCTCCGCCTACCAATTCCGCGATAGCGAGTTAGCCGGGAGCATCAAGGCGCAACTCGACGAATATGAACTCTCGCCAGCCGATATCGAACTCGAAATTACCGAGACCGTGCTGATGTCGGACGTCGAGCAAACACTGCAGATCCTGCAGGAATTGCATGCCCTCGGAATCAGCCTTTCAATTGATGACTTTGGCACCGGCTACTCTAGCCTCGCCTACCTGAAACGTTTCCCGGTCAGCAAACTGAAGATCGACCGGGCTTTCGTCAAGGACGCTCCCGATACGGCGAACGACCGCGCCATCGTCGAAGCCATTCTCTCTCTGGCGCGCAGCATGGGCTTGTCGGTCGTTGCCGAGGGCGTTGAGACGGCCATCCACCACCAGCTGCTGATGAATTTCGCCTGCCCGCTCGCGCAGGGCTATCTGTTTGCTCGCCCATTACCGGCAAGCGAGATTCTCAGGTTGTGGCTGTCTGACGATAAAGCCGCAAAAACGGCATGATCGGCAAGACAAAACGACTACACCCGCCTACAACAGCTTCCCCGGATTCATCAGCCCCTGTGGATCAAGTGCTCGCTTTACCGCGCGCATCATCTCGATTTCAACCGGGCTCTTGTAATGCAAAAGGGTCTCGCGCTTGAGTTGACCGATGCCGTGCTCGGCACTGATGCTGCCGCCGAGCTCATGAACCAACTCATGGACGATGTGATTTACGTCCGCTTCGGCGGCGATGAACCTTGCATTATCGCCCGCCCCGGACTTCGACTGGTTGTAGTGCAGGTTGCCATCGCCAAGGTGTCCGAAGGCAACGATGCGAATTTCCGGAAACGCTTGCTGCAATGCCTTGTCGGCGCGCTCGATAAACTCCGGGATCCGTGAAATCGGCACCGAGATATCGTGCTTGATGCTCAAGCCCTCGATTTTCTGCGCCTCGCCGATATTCTCGCGCAAACCCCACAGGCGCTTCGCCTGCTCACCGCTGTGGGCGAGCGCCGCGTCACCAATCGCACCCTGAACCAGCGCATTGCCCAAGAAAACCTCCAGCGTCTCGCGCAGGACGCTCTCCTCACCACCGCCCGACAACTCGATCAGCAGATACCACGGGCTGGACGACAGGGGCGGCAGGGCGCCCGGGATATGCTTGAGCACAAGCGCCAGCGAAATGTCGGAGACCAGTTCGCAGGCCGTCAGCGAAGGGCCGAAAGCCGCCTGCAGACCCGCCAGCAAATTGACGGCCGACCTTGGCGAATCAATCGCCACCCAGGCCGTAGCCCTCGCCTGCGGCAACGGAAAAAGCCTCATTACGGCAGCAGTAATGATGCCAAGCGTGCCTTCAGCACCGATAAAGAGGTGTTTCAGGTCGTAGCCGGTATTGTCTTTGCGCAGCCCCCGCAAACCGTTCCATATTTCGCCGTTCGGCAACACCACTTCGAGACCGAGCGTCAGTTCCCGCGTATTGCCATAGCGCAGCACCTGCACGCCGCCGGCATTGGTCGACAGGTTGCCGCCAATCTGGCAACTCCCTTCGGAGGCAAGCGACAGGGGGAAAAGACGCCCCACTGCAACCGCCGCTTCCTGCAAGGAGGACAAAACGCAGCCCGCTTCAACGGTTATTGTGTTGTTGGCCGGATCGATGGCGCGAACACGTTTCATGCGCGACAGATTGACCAGGACGGCTGTGCCGCTGGTATCGGGGGTTGCCGCACCACACAGGCTGGTGTTGCCGCCCTGCGGCACGATCGGCACGCCGCCGCGCGCGCATGCCGCCACCACCGCCGAAACCTCGGCGCTTGTTTCCGGACGAACAACGCAGATCGCGCCACCCCGGTAACGTCCGCGCCAGTCCTCAAGGTAAGGAACCATTGCCGCAGCTGAAACCAGCACGTTGTCGCGGCCAACCAGCCCGGACAGTTGTTCAATAAGTTTTTCGGATTGCACAGCGCCTCTTCAGACATCAAACGAAATGATCAGAGCGAAGATTACCAGTGCCACAAAAAATGCGGGGCCAGAGGTAGCAAATTTCATTTATATTGCTGACAATGGATGTGGGTAGCGCCAGCAGGTAAACAAACCGGCCCCGCGCTTGCGACCAGTGTTTGCGACGTGCCATCAAAAATCAACGAAGGAGACAGAAAAATGCCTAGCCGGAAAATCAGCGACGTAATCCGTCACCAGAAAATTCACTCTGCCGAAGCGGGGACTACCGTACGCGATGCGGCGTGCCGCATGGCTCAGGAAAAAATTGGCGCAATGCTGATCGTTGAGAACGGTCTGCTGATCGGCATTTTCACCGAACGCGATGTACTCAACCGTGTCGTTGCCGCGCGTCTTGACCCGGACACCACCACACTGGCCAGCGTGATGACGAGAAATCCGCAATCAGTCAAACCGGACCGCCCTTTCAGCCACGCCATGCACATGATGTACGAAGGCTGTTTCCGCCACATGCCGGTGGTCGAAGATGGCAAGCCGCTGGGCATGATCTCGATTCGCGATGCTATCGGTCCTGAACTGACCGAGTTTGAATCCGAACTTGAACGGCGCGACAACCTCACCGAAATCATGATGTAAGCTGTAAAAGTTGCACGCAGCGGTTCAAACAAAAAGGCGTCCAGTGACGCCTTTTTGTTTGGGAATCTCTTGCGCGATGCACGCTGAACCGCTTAATCGCCCCCGCTGCTGAATTCTGCGTAAAGATCGTGCTCGTCGGCATCGACCACGCGCACGCGGATAAAATCGCCGGGTTCGGCATCGAAGTAGTCGTTGATAAATACCAGGCCATCAATTTCCGGCGCATCGGCCGCTGAACGGGCGATCGTTCCCTCATCGTCAACAGCATCCACCAGCACCTCGATCTCGCGCCCGATCTTCGCCGCCAGCAGTTCGGCCGAAATATCCTCCTGCAACTCCATCAGGCGACGCTGGCGCTCCTCGCGCACTTCCTGCGGCACGGCGCCGGGCAAGGCATTCGCTGCAGCACCTTCGACCGGCGAGTAGGCAAAGCAGCCCACACGGTCAAGGCGGGCTTCCTGGAGGAAAGCCAGCAATTCCTCAAACTCGGCGTCGGTCTCGCCGGGAAAACCGGCAATGAACGTGCTGCGAATCGTGATGTCCGGACAGACGGCGCGCCATGCCTTGATCCGCTCAAGGTTATTCTCGGCACTTGCCGGTCGTTTCATCGCCTTCAAAATGCGCGGACTGGCGTGCTGGAATGGCACATCAAGGTAAGGCAGTATCTTCCCCTCGGCCATCAACGGGATCAGGTCGTCGACACTCGGATAGGGGTAAACGTAGTGCATGCGCACCCAGATGCCGAATTCAGCCAAGGCCTCGCAGAGTTCGCGCAAGCGTGTCTTGACCGGGCGCCCGCCAAAGAAGCCGGTGCGATACTTCACATCAACGCCGTAGGCACTGGTGTCCTGCGAGATGACCAGTAATTCGCGCACACCTGCGTCGGCCAGATTCTTGGCCTCCTGCAACACATCACCGATCGGTCGGCTGACCAGCGGCCCGCGCATCGACGGAATAATGCAGAAAGTGCAACTGTGATTACAACCTTCCGAAATTTTCAGGTAGGCAAAATGCTGCGGTGTCAGTTTGATGCCCTGCGGCGGCACGAGGCTGGTGTAGGGGTCGTGCGGCTGCGGCAAGTGGGTATGCACGTGCTGCAACACCTCGTCGGCGGCATGCGGACCGGTGATGGCCAGCACCTGAGGATGCGCACTCCGGACAAGCCCTTCCCTGGCGCCAAGACAGCCGGTAACAATGACCTTGCCGTTTTCAGTCAAGGCTTCGCCAATCGCGTCGAGCGATTCTTCAACGGCAGCATCAATAAAGCCGCAGGTATTAACGATCACCAGATCGGCGCCTTCATACGAGGGCGAGATCAGGTAGCCTTCAGCACGCAGCTTGGTGAGAATCTGTTCTGAATCGACGAGCGCCTTCGGGCACCCAAGAGAAACGAAGCCAACTTTTGGCGGCTTGTTGATGGCAACAGTCACGGAGAATTCTTTTGGTCGAACTGCTCAAGCAGTTTATTTTTCGGTGTTCTTCGGTTTTGCAGCGCCCTCGGCAGGAAAGCCGGGAAGCTGAATACCGGTAAACATGGTGCGGGTCTGATTCTGCAATTGATCCTGCATCTGATGAACCATTTTTTTGCTCTGGTCCATGTAGGTGCTCATCATCGTCTGCATGGCCGGCCCCTGAAAATTCATGAACTGGGACCACATGTCGCTCTGCATCTGACTGCTGTTGTCGCCGTAGAGCGAATGCGACTGCTCCTGCAGTTTTTTCTGGAAGTCGGTGAAAGACTTGATGTTGGTTTCCAGGTACTTGCCAAGCATGCCCTGCATGGCGTGGCCATAAAACCGGATCATCTGGGACAAAAGGTCGGTCGTAAACAAGGGTACGCCGGCAGTTTCTTCTTCAAGGATGATCTGCAGCAGAATGCTGCGGGTCAGATCTTCACCGGTTTTGGCGTCCACCACCTTGAATACCTCGGTGGTCAGCACAAGATCCTTCACATCACTCAGCGTGATGTAGGCACTCGTCTTGGTGTCATAAAGACGACGGTTCGGGTATTTCTTGATCAGTCGCGACGGCTCCGACATTGAAGACCTTTCCTCCAGTTGTTGAACGCAATGAGCGCTCTTCGACGCTTTTCCAGATGCTGCACAGCACAATTATACATCAGTAAAAAAACAGGCTCCGTCGGAGCCTGCTTTCTACTGTACTGCGATGAGCTTACTGATAGTACAAACCACCGTTGATGTTCATCGTGGCGCCCGTCATGAAGCCTGCCAGATCGGAAGCCAGGTAGGCGCAAGCGCCACCGATTTCTTCCGGCTTTGCCAGCCGCTTCATCGGCACGGAGTCGATGATGCTCTGCAGAACTTCCGGCTTGATGGCCATGACCATGGCGGTCGCGACGTAACCCGGCGTAATGGCGTTGACTGTCACGCCCTTGGCCGCCAGTTCAGCCGCCAGCGCCTTGGTAAAGCCGATCACGCCGGCCTTCGCTGCGGAGTAGTTGGTCTGACCCGCCTGCCCCTTGAGCCCGTTAACCGAGGAGATGTTGACGATGCGACCCCAGCCGCGTTCAGCCATCTTGCCCGAGACTTGCTTGGTCATGTTGAAGAGGCTGGTGAGGTTGGTCGAGATCACCGCATCCCACTGAGCCAGTTCCATCCGGCCAAACATCTTGTCACGGGTAATACCAGCATTATTCACCAGAATATCAACCGGACCGGCCTTGGCTTCGGCTTCGGCGACCATGGCGGCGCAGGAGTCAAAGCTGGAGACATCGCCAGCGACACAGACAAAGTCATTAAAGCCGGCATCCGCCATTTGCTTCTTCCACTCATCCGGCTTGTCAAATTCAGGATGGTAGGCAGCGACCACCTTGTGACCCGCCTTGGCCAGTTCCTGACAAATTGCGGTACCGAGACCACCCATAGCACCTGTAACCAGAGCGACACGTTGCGTCATTATTATTTCCTTTCGTTGTTGAGGTTGAAACTTTAAGTGGCACTTCACCACCGGTGATTAAAACATGTGCTGACCGCCGTTGATGGAGATATTAGCACCGGTCACGAACGCCGCCTCGTCAGACGCGAGGTAAGCAACCAGACCGGCGATTTCCTCCGGTTTACCGAGCCTGCCGACCGGAATCTGCGGCAGAATCTTCGAATCAAGAATCTCATGCGGGATGGCCGTTACCATCCGGGTGCCGATATACCCCGGAGAGATGGTGTTCACCGTCACCCCTGATTTCGCCACTTCCAGCGCCAAAGCCTTGGTAAACCCATGCATTCCGGCTTTGGCGGCAGAGTAGTTGGTTTGACCAAACGCGCCCTTCTGGCCGTTGACCGAAGAAACGTTGATGACCCGTCCCCATTTACGGTCAGTCATGCCGTCCATAACCTGCTTGGTCATGTTGAAGACACTATCGAGATTGGTATGAATCACCGCATCCCAGTCGGCTTTGGTCATCCGCTTGAAGGTCATGTCGCGGGTGATCCCGGCATTATTAACCAGCACGTCGACCGGCCCGACCTCATCGGTAACCAGGCCGACACAGTTCCGGCAAGAATCAAAATCATCGACGTCGCAAGTGTAGGTCTTAAACGCGTAACCCATGCTGTTCATCGATTTCAGCCATTCACCGACGCGCGGATTACCCAGCGAATGCGTGGTGACGATCTTGTAGCCGAGGGCAGCAAGCTTGATACAGATCGCTTCACCCAAGCCTCCGACACCACCGGTTACCAATGCAACTCTAGGCATGACCACCCTCATTTTCGGTAAGACTCAGGCCTTTTCTTTCACATAACGCCCAGGGGCCGGCTCGATTTCCTTGTGCTTGGCATTGCCAAGTTTTTTACGGGCAAGGCGCTCGCCATCTGCATACTGTTTAAGCCAGGCACTCCAGTCAGACCACCAGCTACCCTTTTGCTCTTGGGCGCCACCCAGCCAGACCTCGGCATCTCCCTGCAAATCGTCATTGGTCCAGTAACTGCGCTTGTTTTTGCTTGCCGGATTGATCACGCCGGCAATGTGCCCGCTGGCGCCAAGCACAAACCGGGAGTCACCGCCAAGCAGATGCGTTCCGCAATAGGAGGTCTGCCAGGGCACGATATGATCTTCGCGCGTTGCCAGAATGTAGTTGGGAACATTCACCTGCCCAAGATTAACGCGCACACCGCAAATCTCCAGTTTGCCGGGATCGCGCAAGCTGTTATTGAGGTAAAGATTGCGCATGTACCAGCAGACGAAGGGACCGGGCAGGTTCGTGCTGTCGCCGTTCCAGTAGAGCAAATCGAAAGGAATCGGTTTCTGGCCCTTCAGATAGTTGCTCGATACGTAGTTCCAGATCAGATCGTTGGCACGCAAGGACGAGAACATGCCGGACAGTTCGCTGCCCTTCATGATGCCGCCTTTGCCCATTGCCTTGTCGCGAGCCGTCAACGAAGCCTCGTCAATGAACAAGCCGATTTCACCGGTGTCGGAAAAATCAAGCAGCGTCGTCAGCAAAGTCAAACTGGCAACCACATCCTCACCGCGCGCGGCAAGCACCGCCAGCGCACTGGAGAGTATGGTGCCGCCGACACACCAGCCGACGGTATTGACCCGATCAACCTTGCAGATCTCCCGCACTTTGGCGATCGCGGTGATCGGTCCATATTCCAGATAATCGTCCCATGTCAGCTGGCCCTGCTCGGTCTTTGGGTTGCGCCAGGAGACCAGAAACACGGTATTGCCCTGCTCAACGGCGTAACGAACAAAGGAATTTTCCGGCTGCAGATCGAGAATGTAGAATTTGTTGATGCACGGCGGAATAATCAACAGCGGGCGTACGGCGACTTTCGGCGTCGACGGTGCGTACTGAATGAGTTGCATCACCTCGTTTTCGAAAACGACAGCGCCCGGTGACGTTGCGAGGTTCTTGCCGATTTCGAAAGCCGATTCATCAGTGATCGAGATACGGCCTTTTTCGTAATCCTTGATCAGATTATTGATGCCATCGGTAATGCTCTGGCCTTTGGTTTCAAGGGCCTGACGAACGAATTCCGGGTTGGTCGCAGCGAAATTGGCCGGTGACAGCGCATCGATGTACTGACGCGCCAGAAAACGGGAGCGGTTCTTTGCTTTTTCATCGTCAGCGGGCACCACCTCAACCAATTCGCGGATGAAACGCGAATTGAGCAGATAAGCCTGACGAACATAATCGTAAACCGGGCTGCTGCGCCATTCCGGCGAGGAGAAGCGACGGTCGCCTGGATCGGCAGTGACGACCGGCGCTGGCGGCTCACCCTCTCCACGCGTCAGCATTGAATTCCACAACTGAAGCTGCTGCTCCATATAGCTCTTCTGCAGACTCGCAAGTTGTTCCGGATCGGGTGACGGCAAGGGGCTGACTGCGCGCCTCCCCGGCTGCGGCGCAGCTTTCTGGGTATTCAAAAACTCCAGAAAGTTTTGCGCCAGCGCTTGACCGGCTTGAACGAAATTCTGCATCGCGGGAGCGAAAGAATCCGGCGACTTTGACATGAAACGTTCCTCACTGGGATTGGGGTAACGGCTACAGGGCTAGCCGTCATGAGTTTCCGATGATTCTGCATTGCACCATGGGTGCTGTCAATGCCAATATGCCAGCGTGTGAATTATCAGCAGGAATGAGCTCGCGGGAATAGGCTCAGCCAAACAAAACCGCCCCCACCTTGCCGCCCGGTGCCGCTCTATAATGGCCGCCATGTATATCATCGCAATCGCCTGGCTGTACGTAACGACATTAATGGCACTGACCGAAACCAGCCTTGTTGCTGGCGTCCTGAGCTTCGCTCTGTATGGCGTGGCACCAACCGCCCTGCTGCTCTGGCTGTTTGGCCGCCGGGCTCGACGGCATCAGAAACCACCAGAAACAGAAGGCACAAAGGAACTGGAAGCTGACCGCTAACGGCGCCTTGATTCTATGGCGCTAGCCAGATCACCGAGGCCATGCGCCCGGTGACGCCGTCGCGCCGATAAGAGAAGAATCGCTCCGCCTCATCGACGGTGCAGTAATTTCCGCCGAAGACCCCGTTGACGCCGATGCCAGCCAGGCGCTGGCGTGCCAGCAGATAGATGTTGGCCAGCCATTTGCCGCCTCGTGGCTTGAACGCGACTTCGGCTTGCCGATCGGCATCAACAAAGGCGGCACGCACTTCGTCGCCCACCTCAAAGGCTTGCGGCCCGATCGCCGGACCAAGGTAAGCGAGGATTTCCTCGCCAGAGCACTGCATCGCCGCCACGGTTCGTTCAAGAACGCCTGCATGCAAGCCACGCCAACCCGCATGCGCCGCCGCAACAACGGTACCGGATCGGTCACAGAACAAGACCGGCAGACAATCCGCGGTCATCACGGCGCAGGCCACACCCGGGTTGCGGGCAAACAAGGCATCCGCTTCCCGCCGGGAAGCAGAAAGCGCCACTTCGGCATCAAGCACCGTGGTGCCGTGCACCTGATCAAGCCACAAGACCGGAACACCCACACTGCCAGCCAGACGGCGGCGGTTTTCGGCCACGGCAGCAGGATCATCACCCACATGCTCACCAAGATTCAGCGTGGCATATGCGCCCCGGCTCACGCCACCGTGCCGGGTTGTCAGCAAACTGCGCACCCGCTCTGGCGCCGGCCACACGGGCATGATCCAATCGCTACTCGTCGATTTCGTCGTCGTCACTTTCGCCGTCACCTCGCGCATAGATGATTTCCGGGCCGCCTTCCAGATCTTCGTCCCAATCGTCATCATCTTCCTCGATGGCGCGTGCCTCAAAAGCCTCCGAACGCAAAATCGCGATCAGTTCGGCCATATCATCCGGCAACTGCGACTTCCACATCATCGGCTTGCCGCTGGCCGGGTGTACCAGTCCAAGACGGCGGGCGTGCAGCGCCTGCCTGTCGAACGGCGGCCCCTTCGGCACGCGACTGGTGCCGCCGCCATAAACCGGGTCACCCACCAGAGGATGGGCGATTGACGTCATGTGTACCCGGATCTGGTGCGTACGTCCGGTCTCCAGCGCACATTCAACCAGCGTACAGTCGATAAAAGGCTCAACAACGCGGTAGTGCGTACGTGCCGGCTTGCCGGTTTTCACCACAGCCATTTTCGTACGCAAAGTCGGATGGCGGCCCATCGGCGCATCGACCGTACCGGCGCGATCAACGATGCCACGGACCAGCGCCTGATAGTAGCGTTTGACGGTGCGCGCCTGCATCTGGCGCACCAGATCGGTTTGCGCTTCCAACGTCTTGGCAACGACCATCAGCCCGCTGGTATCTTTATCCAGGCGATGGACAATGCCCGCACGCGGCACCTTGTCCAGTTGCGGCGCATAGTGCAACAAGGCGTTGAGCAATGTGCCGCTCCAGTTGCCGCTGCCCGGATGAACGACCAGGCCGGCCGGCTTGTCGAGCACCAGCAGCGTCTCATCCTCATGCACGATATGCAGTGGAATGTTTTCGGGTGCCGCCGATTCGGTCCGCTCGTCGGGTGCCACGGCGACATTGATTTTCTCGCCCCCCCAGAGCTTCTGTCTTGGCTCGGTGACCGCGCTGGCGCCAACATCGACCCTTCCCTCGCGAATCCAGTTTTGCAGCCGGTTACGCGAATGCTGCGGCAGAAGGCGGGCGAGAATCTGGTCCAAACGCTGACCACCGCACTCCGCAGGAACCGAAAGGGCAATTCGTGCGTTTGCGCTATAATCGGCGCGCTCGATGTTCTGCCCGGGCAAATCCGTTTGTGTGTTTTTCTGTGGAATCTTCATCATGCGTAGTTTAGCGGTTATTGCGGCGCTTTTCCTCGCCACCGTCCTTTCCGGCTGCGGCTTGTTCCCTGATGTGAAGGATGAAACCAGCGGCTGGTCGGCCAACAAGCTCTATACGGAAGCCAAAGAGGCGCTGAACGAGGGGTCTTACGACAAGTCGATCAAGTACTTCGAAAAACTCGAATCACGCTATCCCTACGGTCGCTTTGCCCAACAAGCGCAGATCGAGGTTGCCTACGCCTACTGGAAATCCGGCGAGCCCGCTTCGGCTGTCGCCGCCTGTGACCGCTTCATCAAATTGCACCCGAATCACCCGAACGTCGACTACGTTTATTACCTGCGCGGGCTGGTTAACTTCAACGAGGATCTCGGCATCCTCGGCGGCGTCAGCAACCAGGACATGACCGAACGCGACCCGAAGGGCGCTAACGAATCATTCGACGCCTTCAAGGAACTGGTCAATCGCTTTCCTGAAAGCAAATACGCACCGGATGCCGTGCTCCGCATGAAATATCTCGTCAATGCGTTGGCCTCGCACGAAGTCCACGTTGCCCGCTACTACATGAAGCGGACTGCCTACCTGGCGGCAATCAACCGCGCCCAGTCCGCGCTCAAAAACTACCCTGACGCACCGGCGACCGAAGAAGCGCTGTTTATCATGGTCAAGGCTTACGATCTGCTTGGCATGAACGATCTGCGCGATGACGTCGAGCGGGTGATGCGCAAGAACTACCCGAAGAGCGAATACTACGCACGCGGCCTGGATCGGAAAGAGCCGTGGTGGAAACTCTGGTAAGCCGTCACTGAAAACGGGGAAAACCGGCGATCAGGTGGACTGCTTGATCGCCAGCACCGCCTGATTGCGCAGCGTACGCAGCAACGACAATTCTTTCTCGGGAATAACGATCTCCCCGGCATGATCGCAATCGGCATAAATCAGCGCCACAGGATTGCCCTTGATGCAGAGCGGAAAAATCACGAAAGTTTCCGCGCCCACCCCTTTGCGGAACCACTCGGGTATACGCGTAGAAATCTTCGCATCGTTGGTATCGCTGATCAGAATATCGACGTTTTTTGACAAGGCCGCATGGAAGATGTCCGGCGTGAAGGCCAGCGAGAAATTGAAGCGCTTGGCCTTTTCCTGGGCATCCGGACCAAATCCAAAGCGACCCAGCATCGTGTTGTTGCGCCCATCGCGGATGCACAGTATGACGCGCTTGAAGCCTTTGGCGCGGTACATGGTTTCAAGGATGATGCGTAACACGTCGTTGAGCTTGAAGTCTTCGACCAGCGTATTGCTGATATCCTGAATCCCGGCCATCAGAATCGCTTCAGCGGCACCGCTTGTATCAACCGCCCCCGCTTCGCTGCTTGTTGGCGCATCACCGGCCACCCCCGCCAGAACGGTGTCGGAAAGTACCGTTTCAGCCACATTTTGATCGGTGCCCATGCTGATTTCTGCACGCTTCACACTCTCTGCGCCCTTGATACCCGCTGCGCTCTGCGTAGCGGACTCGACCTGCTCGACGCTTCTGGCTTTGATCTGCCTGCCGAAAGGTGTTTGCTGAAGATTGAGATGAATGACGCCGGCAAACTTGGAGACTTCCGCAAAGGACTTCTCCACGGTCTGTTTCAAGTCCTGATCGGACAGCGCAATACTTTCGCTATAGCGCGCAGTGACCTTGCGCAGTTCTTTTTGCCGCTGCTCGGGCGTTGCGTCAGCAATCACCTTGCATAGATCGTTGGAAAACGACGAGAGCACCCGCAGGCGCTCTTCGGCATTGGCCTGCTTGCGGACACTGCCGGCGGGCAGCTTGCGCATGCAGTTAACGATCAGGTTAGGGAATCCCCACGTCTGCGCGATTCCGATGCCAAGATCCTCATAGGAAATGCCCAAC
>CAJAHZ010000043.1 GCA_903939665.1 uncultured Pseudomonadota bacterium
AAGGCAAGTGACGATCCGCTGCCTTTGCCGCTCGTCGGTGAGCGGCGAGCCGTCCCGGACGCCAGCGAGCGGTTTGGCATCCTCCTGCATGCCGTGCTTGAACGGCGCACCGGCAAGGCAAGTCTCGATGGCTGGTGGCGTGATCTCGGTTTTGACGACGCCGAGTACCGGCGGGTTTTGCCGCTGGTCGAGCGTTTGCTCGTCGCGCCGGCCTTGCGGCGCTTTTTCGATCCGGCGATGTTTCGCCGGGCGTGGAACGAGGTCGATATTTCGGCGGGCGATGGGACGCTGCGCCGTATCGACCGGCTGGTCGAATTCAGCGGCCCCGACGATGGCTTGTGGGTGCTGGATTACAAGAGCTCGGGCAGCGATACGTCGCGGCTGGAGGCCTATCGAATGCAGGTGACTGCTTATTGCCACGCCGTCGCGGGTGTGTTTCCCGAGCGGGCGGTGCGTGGCGCACTGATCTTTGCCGACGCCTCGCTGCTTGAGGTCTGCTGATTGGGGATGCGTCAGTTCATTTGCTACGACGGTCAGTCGGCCTTGGCGATAATGCGATAACAAGGGCTGTATTTCTTGCCCGGCAGCTTCATCCGCTGCTGCGTAACGAAGGACGATAACAGCGCGTCCATCAGCTTCATGATCTTCGGGTCGCCGTGTATCTCGAATTTTCCGTTTTGCTCAATCGAGCGAATGCCATAGTCCTTGACGTTGCCCGTCACGACGCCCGAGAAAGCACGACGCAGGTTGGCCGCCAGCATATGGATCGGCTGATCCTGTTGAAGATTGAGGTTGCGCATGTTTTCGTGCGTTGGCAAAAACGGACGCTGAAACTCATCGTCAATCTTCAGTAGCCAGTTGAAATAGTAGGCGTCTCTACTCGTTTTCCGAAAGGTGCGGACATGCTCTATCGCCGTGGCGACTTCCCGCGCGACCTGCGGCGGGTCGCCGATGATGATCTTGTAGCGGCTCTGCGCCTGAGGGCCGAGCGTCCTGCCAATAAACTGATCGATCCGCCGGAAATAGTATTCGGAACTGCGCGGCCCGGTGAAAATCAGGGGGAAGGGCAGGTTGACATTGTCCGGATGGAGCAGGATGCCAAGAACGTAAAGAATCTCCTCTGCCGTACCCGCGCCGCCGGGGAAGACCACAATGCCGTGCCCGGCGCGGACAAAGGCCTCGAGGCGCTTTTCGATATCTGGGAAAATGACCAGGTCATTAACGATCGGATTGGGTGATTCAGCGGCAATGACCCCCGGTTCGGTAAAGCCGAGGTAGCGCCCGTTGCTGACCCGCTGTTTTGCGTGCGCGATCGCAGCTCCCTTCATCGGGCCCTTCATGGCCCCCGGGCCGCAACCCGTACAGATGTCCATGCCGCGCAACCCGAGTTCGTAGCCGACGTCTTTTGTGTAGTCGTACTCTTCACGCGTGATTGAATGCCCGCCCCAGCACACGACAATGTTCGGGTCGATCATCGGCAGCAGAACGTCGGCATTGCGCAGGATATGAAAGACCGAGTCGGTAATGCCTTCCGATGTTGTCAGATCGAACTTCGGGTTGCCGTTGATCTCGTCATTGACATAGATAATGTCGCGCACGACCGAGAACAGGTGTTCATTAATGCCCTTGATCATCTTGCCATCGACAAAGGCCCTGGCGGGCGCGCCCTTCAGATCGAGCTTGATGCCGCGCTGGCGCTGGATGATGCTGATTTCGAAAGTCTTGTAGCGCTCGAGCAGTTCTTTCCCGTCATCGAGCCCGATGCCACTGTTCAGAACGGCCAGCGAGCAGTTGCGAAAGACGCTGTACAGGCCGCCGTGGCTGGTGTCGAGCAGCCGGCTGACTTCGCTGCGCGACAAGACTTCGAGGCGGCCTTCCGGCGAGATTTGCGCATCGACTACTTCGTATTCCATTGAGGAGTCCCTGAGATCGTGAAATTTGCCTTGCGCTACGCCAGTGGGTTCAATCAAGCCGCTTGGCGAGGCGCGTCGATTGTCGCTATTTGTCGCCTGCGATGCGCGCCAGTGCGTTGGCATACTCATGATGCTTTTTGTTGGCCGGGTTCAAGTCTTGCACCCGGTCGAGCAGTTGTTTTGCCTCCAGAACCATCGCTTCATTCTTACCTTCCTTGCTCATCAGTCCGATCAGCAGGCCGCACAGGTTCATGATGATCACCTCATTGTTCGGCAAGTTTTCGACGGCCTTTCTGAGCAGCGTGGCGGCCTCCAGCAAATTGCCTTCCTTGGCCAGCATGACGCCCTGATTGTTGATGTTGACCACTTCCTGCCGCGATTCGTTCACCAGGGCGAGGCCTTCTGCACCCAGTTGTTCGCTTTCAAAAACAGCCTGGATCTGGCTTGAAATCCCGGCGTTCTCATGATTGTTCTTGATGACATTGCGAAGCAAGCCACAAGCCTTGTCTTTTTTGCCCAGTTTGAACAGGGACTTGGCCATTTCCATCGCCACATCGGCGTTGACCTTGCCGGACAATTCGTCCATCAGGCGCTCTGCATTGGCCATGGCGGCTTCGGCCTTTTCCGACTGCCCGATCTTGTGATAGACCAGGCTTTCGGCGGCAGCCGTTTGCATGGCCGCTTCCGGGTTGCCCTTGAATGCGCTTTTGCTTTGTTCCAGAATCTTCAGCGCTTCTTCGGGTGAGTCCTTGTCGCTAAAGACCTTGGCCAGCCCGGCATAAACAGCAGGATTCTTGTGCGACGAAAATTCGCTGATCTTGATTGTTTTCTCAAAGGCGGCCTGCGCGACATCCAGCGCGCCATTCTTGTAGGCCGTCTCGCCGAGGGTTTTTTGTCTTGTTGGCGAATTGGGCGAGAGCTTGACTGCGTCGAGCAGCACCTGCTGCGCTTGCTCGGTGTCGCCCAGCGCATCCAGAGATTTCGCCAGCCAGTCGGAGGAGTCCATGTACATGCTGTTTTCCGCCAGCACCTCCTGAAATATTTCTTTTGCGCGGGCATACTCGCCGGCGTGGAAATGGAGCTTGCCGAGGCCGGTCTTTGCCCAGGGTACGCTGCGGGCAGCCAGAACCGAGTCGAACAGCGCCTTGGCTGTTTCGTAATCGCCGATGGTCAGCAGCAGATCGCTCTTGATACGCAGAATCTCCTGCGGGTGCAGCGCCTGTGCTTCCAGTTGCTGGTCGCATTGCGCAATGGCGGCGGGGTAGTTACGCGCCTTGATGGCTGTTTCGATGCCGTTTAGCGACAGCTTCCTGGCGATCAGCTTTTCCAGCCGGCTTTCCAGCAACCCTTGATTGATCGGTTTCAGCAGATAGTCGTCCGGCTTGATCTCCGCAGCGCCCATCACCATCTCCGGTGTCTTTTCTGCCGTAACCATGACCCATATGGTCGATACGCCGATATATTTGCGCAGCTTCGCCTCTTCCAGAATCTGCTGTCCATTCTGCCCGGGGCCGAGGTTATAGTCGCAAATCACTATGTCATATTTTGTCATGCGTAGCTGGTTCATGGCGTCCTTGCCATTGCCCGCTGTATCAACCTTGGTTACGCCCATGGATTTGACGAACTCCCGCAGCATGGTCCGCATGCCCTGAAAGTCGTCGATGATCAAGATGTTTGCTTGCTGGAGTGGAACAGTCATGGTTTGTATCCTTTGCAAACAGGGCTATGGGAGCCTCACGACGAAACAGCCGCCACCGTACGCGCCGCCATTTTCGATGGAGAGCGAGCCTTGATTGTTGCCATTCTTGTGCATGCTTGCCACCCGGGACGAGAAATAGAACCCCAAACCCGTACTGCCACTTGCAAAATTGACCCCCTTGTTTGCCGACACGCCGTCGTTGAGCAGCAAACTCTGTGGGTATCCCTTGCCGTTGTCTTCAACGCGCATTTCAAGGAAGCCTTTGTCGATCTTTGCCGCCACGCGGATCTTGTCGGAAGTGTAGTGGTAAGCGTTGTTCAACGCGTTGATCAGTATCCCGGTGACCAGGTCCCGGTCGATTGACCAGTAGCAGTTTTCGGCGCAGTCCACCGTAATGGATATTCCCTTGAAGTCCATCACCGACTGGTTCTGCAATAAGGCTTCCTCAATCACCTCGCTTACCGAATGTTCGGCAACATCCATCGGGTAGATCGATTTGCCGAATTTGTAGAGGCTGAGCAGCTGAATGAGATTCGAATTCATCCGGTTGGCCTGATAGATAATCAGTCCCAGGCTCTCGGATGCCGAGGCGTCGCCTCGTTGCCGGCACTGGACGGCCATTTTTTCCAGGGAGCTCACTTGCAGATTCAACGAATTTTTCATGTCGTGAATCGCTGAGGCGATCAGATCAGTGAAGCTGATGTCTTCCTGTGCCATTTTATCTGCCCGCACTGTTATGCCAGGAATCGGCTTTGGATATTCTAATAGCAAATCAGATCAGCGGTGCTTTTGCTTGCCCGGCAGGTTTTTCCGGCAGCGTACAGCCTGCACACAACTACTTTCCCAAACCGGCCAGATCGAATAACATCTGTCGTTAGTTCGGCGCTTGGCTGCGTTGGGCGAAAAATCAAGGGGATAAGCATGCAAGTGCGGGAAATTTTGCGCGTCAAGGGTTCGACGCTGTTTACGGCTTCGCCACAGCAGTTGCTGAGCGATGCCGTAGCGGCGATGGCGGATCACGATGTCGGTTCTCTGGTCGTCATGGGGGGGGGTAAGATGGTTGGCATGCTCACCTTTCGCGAGGTCATCAAGGCAATCAATGCGCACAAGGACGGCAATTCGGTCAATGTTGAAAGCGTCATGGTCCGCGATCCGGTCACCGTTGCGCCGGATATGGAAGTCGATGATCTGCGTCGCCTGATGATCGAGAAACACTCGCGTTATCTTCCCGTCATGGATGGCACGATGCTGATGGGGGTGATTTCGTTTCTTGACGTGGCCAAGGCGGTGCTTGAGGAGCAGAGCTTCGAAAACCGTATGCTGAAAAATTACATCCGTAACTGGCCTGACGGAGACAAGGCCCCGGAGTAGATTCACGGAATAGCCTTATTAGAGGTTACTTGCCGGACGCAGAATCCGGCAATCTGCGAGAGCGCACCGACCAAGCGTACAAAGAACGACAATCGGTGTGTTGCATGACAATTCAAAAATAGACAATGCAACTCAGGAGGAGAGCAAATGGACAGGATTTGGCTGCAGAGCTATCAAGCGGGTGTGCCTGCTGAAATCGACCTGAACGAATTCCAGTCGCTCGGGGAAATGTTCGAGAAAAGTGTCGCGAAGTATCGTGACCAGACCGCCTACATCAACATGGGCGTCGAACTGACCTACGGTGAAGTCGACAAGTTATCGCGCGATTTTGCCGCGTACTTGCAATCCGTGCTCAAACTGCCGCAGGGTTCGCGCATCGCGATCATGATGCCCAATGTGCTGCAGTATCCGATATGCATGTTTGCCGCGCTGCGCGCCGGCTATACGGTAGTGAACGTCAATCCGCTCTACACGCCGCGCGAGCTTGAGCACCAACTCAAGGACTCGGGCGCTGAAGCCATCGTTATTCTTGAGAACTTTGCGCATACGCTGGAGCAGGTGATCGACAAGACGCCGGTCAAGCACATTGTGATGGCCCGGCTGGGCGACATGCTCGGTTTTCCCAAGGGCTCGATCGTCAACTTCGTTGTCAAGTATGTCAAAAAGATGGTTCCTGCATGGCGCCTGCAGCGCGCTGTCGCCTTTGGTTCAGCGCTGGGCAAGGGGGCGGGCGCCGAGTTCAAGCCGGTCAAGGTGGCTCAGGAAGATCTCGCATTTCTGCAATACACAGGCGGTACGACGGGGCTCTCCAAAGGCGCGATGTTGACCCACCGCAACATCCTCGCCAACGTCGCGCAGGCGCACGCATGGGTCAAGCCCGCCGTCCGCGATGGCGGCGAATTCATCGTCACCGCGCTGCCGCTTTACCATATCTTCGCCTTGACGGCGAACTGCTTTACCTTCTTCAAGATCGGTGCGAGCAATTTGCTGATCACCAACCCGCGTGATATTCCAGGTTTCGTCGCCGAGATGGCCAAGTACCCCTTCACCGTGCTTACCGGCGTCAATACCTTGTTCAACGCCCTGCTGAACAATGATGCCTTTGCGGCGCTCGACTTCAGCAAATTCAGGCTGACGCTCGGTGGCGGCATGGCGGTGCAGCGGGCCGTTGCCGAGAAATGGAAGCTCGTTACCGGGAAAACCCTGATCGAAGCCTACGGTTTGACCGAGACATCGCCGGCAGCGACCATGAACCCGCTGAATATCCCCGATTACAACGGCGCGATCGGCCTGCCGATATCATCGACCGAAGTTGCGATCCGTAACGATGCAGGGCTTGATGTGCCCCTCGGTGAGCGCGGCGAACTGTGCGTGCGCGGCCCACAAGTCATGAAGGGCTACTACAACCGCCCCGAGGAAACGGCGCACGTGATGACCGCCGACGGATTTCTGCTGACCGGCGACGTGGCAGTAATGGATGAAAAGGGATTCGTGCGCATTGTCGATCGCAAGAAAGACATGATTCTCGTCTCCGGCTTCAACGTCTACCCGAATGAGGTCGAGGACGTGGTTGCCATGCATCCCGGCGTGCTTGAGGTCGCCGCAGTCGGCGTGCCTAACGAAAAATCCGGCGAAGCAGTAAAGATCTTTGTCGTAAAGAAAGACCTCTCATTGACCGCTGAGGCGCTGATTGCGCATTGCCGCGAACACCTTACCGGTTACAAGGTGCCGAGCCAGGTCGAGTTTCGCACTGATTTGCCGAAGACCAACGTCGGCAAGATACTGCGCCGCGAACTGCGCGACGAGGCGGCGAAATAGGGAGTTTCTGGCGCGACAAGCTCATTGCGTGGGGTCTGCAGTTGAGCTGTCGACGGATTTTTCTGCCCGGATAAGCAGGAATCCGAGTTGCGAGATGCAGCACAGAAAACGCCAGTCACGACCTGTGATGGCTTCATTGTTGTGCAGCACGGCATTCGCCGTGAATGGCAACGCACGCAAGGTGGTCGTCGCACGGCCACTACCGGTCATCGGCCTTTCATCCCATTGCGGCATTGGTTCCTTTTGACGCACCGGAGCGGCTACTGAACCGAACGTTAACACGCTCATAACAACGAAACCAAAGTTTCTCTATGAAAACTTGACTTTCTTTGTTGGATGCCCGACATTCCTGCCATGCAACCACTTTCTATCCAGAGTCATTTGCGCTTCCCGCTCACCCGCCTACTCGCCAACGGGGGGGGGGTACGTATTCTACGAGCCCTCTTTCTTTATGGCGGTCCTTTAAGTGTTACGCAGATATCTCATGAAACCGGGATTACACCGCAAGGTGTCAGACTCGCTTTAAATAACCTGATTGGACAACAGATTGTTACTGAGATGGGGCGGGCGCGTTCGATGCTGTACCAGGCCAACATGAAACACCCCATGGCGTCATCACTGAATGCCCTGTTCGCTGATGAGAAGGCTCACTGGGAGTCTATTCTGAGGTCTCTACGTTCTTTAATCGGCGCGATCGACTCTGTTGAAGCTGCCTGGTATTACGGCAGCGTTGCCCGAGCAGAGGATCGTCCTGACAGCGATCTCGATATTGCCATCGTCGCTTCCGGTGAATTGGACGCGACCGTTGAAGTCGTTAGGGAAGCACTGCGCTCCGTAGAGTCGTCTTACGCAATTACATGCTCCGTTGCCGGCGTACACGTTTCAGAAGTCGCTCGGATGGCCGAGGAGAATGTTTGGTGGAAAGAAGTTGCCAGAGACGCCCAAGTGCTAAAGGGAGTTCTTCCTGACCGCCTCGTAAGGAAACTGGCCGCATCCGCAACAGCGAAGTCAGCATGACGCGAACGGGATCACAAAGAAAAGTGGACCACGATTTCTGGATTGGACGTCTTGAACAAGGTCGCGTTTATAGAGAAGCGGCAGAGCAGGCTATTTCTCTCGCTGAACCAGGGCAAAATATGAATCCAGCACTATCGCATATTGTGCTGGCGGCAATTGCTTATTGCGACTGTTTAACGGCTAAGCGAAAATTGGTCGTAAATAGCGGCGATCACGGAGCGGGCACACGATTACTGCGGGACGCGATGCAAAATCTTCTTCCCGATTCTCAGGAGAATCGCCTGAAGCGAATTATAGGGAAAAAAGATGAGGTTCAGTACGGTGTGCGACCCAATTTGGCTCATCAGGCTGCGAAGATGATGGAAGATCTGAATGAGTTCGCGCAATGGGTAGAGGACGTAATCGCCCGTGAAAGGACGCCTCTTTGCCCTCTATGTCATGTCGTTCCCTGCGTCTGCAAGACCAGTCGCAAAAAATTACGGTAATGCTCATCGAAGGCAGAATGTTGTGCATTGCGGTAGCGTAAAGGCATAATTGCAAAAAGGCAGGTGCCGGCCAGTTGGAGCCATTCGACCGCTGAAGCTGTGGGGCCGGTCTAGACTGTAAGCGGAAGTAGGATTTTTAGAGACGACGACTGCAAACACATCGTTGCAGTCGTTCACGCTATTCCCCCGGAAATGGATTTGCTCCATCTAAACGGTTATGCAAGCATGTTGGCGAAGCAAAACAACTATCACCACGTCGAGGAGTTATCAAGATGAAGATCAACATGAAACCTTATTGGGCTGCCCTGATTGTTTTGGCTACTTCCGCTACGAACGTCATGGCTGGAACCCCGCTTAAAGATCTTCAAGAGAAAGGGCTCAAGCCACTCACCAACGCAGAATTGATCAAGCTACTACCCGGTAACACCCTGTATCAC
>CAJAHZ010000044.1 GCA_903939665.1 uncultured Pseudomonadota bacterium
ATGTTCAGACTGCGCTCGTGCGCCTCATCCAGAATCAGCGTGTCGTAACGGCCAAGCCACGGGTCGCCCTGCGTCTCGGCAAGCAGAATGCCGTCCGTCATCAGCTTGATGTACGACTGTGGCGAAGTACGGTCAGTGAAACGTATCTTGTAGCCGACAATGCTCCCAAGCTCGCCGTGCAATTCCTGCGCGATACGTGCGGCGGTTGAGCGTGCAGCGATGCGGCGCGGCTGCGTGTGGCCGATCAGTCCGGTCGTCCCGCGACCGAGTTCGAGGCAGATCTTCGGAATCTGCGTCGTCTTGCCCGAGCCGGTTTCACCACAGACGATCACCACCTGATGCTTGTCGATCAGCCCGGCGATCTCGGCGCGCCGCGCATTGACCGGCAGATCGTCGGCGAACTCGGGCTTTGGCAGGCGCGTACGGCGCGCAGCAACCACGCCCCGCGACGTTTCCACCAGCTTGTCATGCTCGACCTGCAGCGCATCACGCTTGGCGCCAAAAGCATGGCGCATGTCGCGCGACAGCGAACGCAGGCGGCGCTGATCAACAGCAAGGCAATCGGCATAAACGCCGGCAGGACGGGGGGTGCCGCGACTCATCAAAAACCGTTCAGACAGCAAGGGGAGGTGCAGCAGTTTAAATCATTGGCGGCAGAAGCCCTATCGCCAGCGCTACACGCTCTTGTATCGTTCCGAGAATATCGCCTGCAGAGTTGCCAGCACTTCATCCGGATTGAATTTTGAGAGAAAGCCGTCGGCGCCCATGGCGAGGCCTTTGTCCTTGTTCGACGAACCGGACATCGACGAATGCACCAACACCTTGACGCCGGCAAAGCGTGCGTCGCCCTTGATCAGCTTGGTCAGTTTGAAACCATCCATCTGCGGCATTTCGATATCAGTAATGATTACCGGCCAGGTATCTACCACCCGCTCTCCTGAAGCCTCTGCTGCAGCGGCGATCTGTTCCAGTTTACCCCAGGCCTCGACGCCATTTTCAGCGCAATCAGAGCCAACCTTCATGGTTTCCAGCACTTTTTGCAGCTGCGCTCTAGCGAAGGCGCTGTCATCGGCGTAAAAAACCTTGATATCGGTCGGGAGGGCGTCATCGGCAACAAAGGTCTCGGGAATATAGGCCACTTTGTCCTTGCCGGCGATGACATGCAGTACCTGCTCGACATCGAGAATCGATGCCAGCCGGCCGTCGGGCAGGCGCGTCACGCCGGTCAGTTTGGTTTTGCCGGCCAGCATCGGCGGCGGCGGGTAGATATCGCTCCAGTTGATCCGCACAATGGTTTCTACCGATTCAACCAGAAAAGCCTGGGTGGTCCGTGAAAACTCGGTGATGATCATTACCGGCGGATTTTCAGGTTGCGGGTAGCCACAAAAACTGATCAGGTTGATTACCGAAACCAGCTCGCCGCGCAGGGAAACCATGCCGCTAACAAAGCTCGGCGACGCAGGCACACCGGTTATATCAACGGCACGCATCACTTCTTTTACCTTGAATACGTTGATGCCGTAGGTCTCAGGAGAGCCCACCTTGAACAAGAGCAGCTCCATCATATTGGTGCCCGCCAGATTGGCGCGGGCATCAATCGATGCCATCAGATTGCGGCCATTGTCAGCAGCTGAGTCTGGTGGTGGCGTAGCCGTCAATTGTTCGTCTCCCAAGGGTTATGCAAACGCACAGAAGAAAACCCAACAGTAGAACCAGACTATCCTAAACTGCTGCCGGCATGTCAAATTTCGTTATGACTCAGCTGCTTGCGCCAACAAGGAGGCCTGCACAAAGGCCTCGGCAGCCGCCACAATGGGAGACAAAGCGATTCCGTCGCCACGTTCCGACACATGCGCTGAAAGCTCTGCCGACTCCACACGCATTGAGCTAAAGGGGGCAGCTTCGAATAACTTCTTCGACAGGCCACAAACCAGATCGCGCTTTCCCCGCTGCAGACCGCACCACTTGGCCATCCAGCACGGAACCTGCCCGGAGACGTCCGTATTTACTTGCGCTCCGGCATATTCATGTCGTAGACCGCCATTCCATGCGCCTAGCCAGCGAAGTGTACCCCGGAGAGGTGGTTTCGCGCTGGCTAGGCGCCCTGGGTATCCGCCCTGCGGGTCAAGGCCAGACCTTGTGCACGCCCACCGTCAACAGCCCGAGCCACGTCATCGCCAGGGAACCGAACAGATGTAGCCCCATTGCAGAAAAAGCCCAAGTGTATTGCTGCGCCAAAAAGCGCTCCATGACTTCGCCCGAAAAGCTCGAAAAGGTCGTCAGCCCGCCGAGAAAGCCGGTGATGATGAACAGCTTAAGCTCGGGCGACAGGTGCGTGTATTGATGAAAAACGCCGAGCGCGACGCCGACCAGATAGCCGCCAATCAGGTTGGCAGCCAGCGTGCCGAGCGGAATGGCAACGAACAGCGGATTGAGCAACAGGCCAAGCCCCCAGCGCGACCACGCCCCGAGCGCGGCACCGCCACCAATCGCAAAAAATGCGGCCAGATTCATTCCCTGCTTTCCAGCGACGCCGTCGCCCAAAGCAGCACTTCCTCAACAATTCGACGTGCATTTTTTGCATCGAGCAGGGCAATCGCTTCGTCATCGTAACGAAACTCGACAGCATAGGGGGTAAGCCGACGCAGGTCATCGACCGCTATCGCAGGAGCGCAACCAGCGTCGGACAGTTGCCCGGCAAGCGCCTCCAAGTCATGGGTGCGGCGAAACTCAACGCCAAGCAGGCACATGACGGCCTTAAGCGCCTTTTCACCGGCCTGCTGGGCATGAAAACACGCGACTGAAAAATCTACAGACGGCACATCAAGCAATGCCAGAAAGGCAGTTTCATCGCGTCGCGCCAGACGCAAGTAGCGCTCGGCTTCTTCACGCTGTGGCGTCATGGAGCACCTTGCCTTCTTTTTTGACCCAGTAGGGAACAGTCCCCGGCACCTGGCTGCGGCGCTGAAATTCAGACTCGGCGCACAAGAGCAGGTCGACGCCGACCCCCAGGCGACCAATCGCTTCTTTCAGACGCAGATACTCGCCGGCCTTGTCATCGAACTCAGACTCGACCACCATCAGATCGACATCGGAAGCAGCATCGGCATCGCCTCGAGCATAAGAGCCAAAAAGGATTACCCGTGCCGGCCGGGCAGCACAGGCGGCCAGCCGTCGCGCCGCAGACTGCAGCGTTTCCATCGTAAGCATGCGAACTCCTTTCTCATCCGAGGCGAATAGTCCCTGCCTAACCAACAACTCATGCCGTTCATTATTGGGCGAATTTTACGGCTTTCGGGCCTCTGCCGGTTAAAATACGAGCCTTCTGGAATCAAGGATCATGCCGTGAGCAACGCCCCAAAAGATAGCGCAGCACCCCCGCAGGGGGACCGGTCAGCCACCGCCCCTGCGATCAACTTCATTCGCAACATCATCGACGCCGATTTGGCTGCCGGCAAGCACGCCGCACGCAGATGGTCGGGCCAGCCCGGCCCGGCGGCACAGCAACTGGCCGCTGCCCCCGATCCGGCGAAGATCCGCACACGTTTCCCGCCGGAGCCTAATGGCTACCTGCACTTCGGCCACGCCAAATCGATTTGCCTGAACTTCGGCCTGGCACGCGACTACGGCGGCCAATGCCATCTGCGTTTCGACGACACCAACCCGGAAAAAGAGGAGCAGGAGTATGTCGATTCGATCATCGACGCGGTAAAGTGGCTCGGCTTCTCATGGGAAGGCAACGGCGAGAACAACCTTTACTACGCTTCAAACTATTTCGACTGGATGGTGCAGTTTGCCGAGTACCTGCTCGCCAGCGGCCACGCCTACGTTGACAGCCAGAGCGCCGAAGCAATGCGCGCGGCACGCGGCACGCTCACCGAAACCGGCAAGGATTCGCCTTTCCGCAATCGCAGCGCCGAGGAAAACCTCGATCTCTTCAAGCGCATGCAGGCCGGCGAATTCGCCGACGGCGCGCACATCGTGCGCGCCAGGATCGACATGGCTGCGCCGAACATCAACCTGCGCGACCCGGCGATCTACCGCATCCGCCATGCGACGCACCACAACACCGGCGACAAGTGGTGCGTCTATCCGATGTACACTTTCGCGCACCCGATAGAGGACGCGCTGGAGAACATCACGCACTCGATCTGCACGCTCGAATTCGCCGACCAGCGCCCCTTCTACGACTGGCTGCTTGAGCGCCTCGCCGAGGGCTGCCTGCTGCAGCGTCCGCTGCCGCAACAGATCGAATTCTCACGCCTGAACCTGACCTACGTCGTGCTCTCGAAGCGCAAGCTGATCCAACTGGTCGAAGAGAAGCACGTC
>CAJAHZ010000045.1 GCA_903939665.1 uncultured Pseudomonadota bacterium
ATTGCTACCGAGTGGATGAAAACGTTATCCGCATCATCTCGGCACGAAAGGCAACACGACAAGAAGCGGCAACTTATTGACTGGGTGACTGCCATGCGCACCGAATACGACTTCTCAAAATCAGCGAAGAACCCTTACGCTTCTCAACTTAAGAAGCAAATCACCATTCGCCTGGACGAAGAATGCATCAATTACTTCAAATCCATTTCAGAAGGGGTGGGCATTCCTTACCAAAGCCTCATCAATCTCTACCTTCGCGACTGCGCAACGTCCCATCGAAAGCTGAATCTTAAGTGGAAGTGACACCCAACACTGCGCTCCAAGGGGCGCTGCGCGATGAAGCCGCGAGGCGCACCTGAGCGACAGCTTTCAGCGTCTGGCTATTCCGCCTAGGGGTCGCGTGCGGCCTGCCCGCCACGCAAGCCATCGGGCCGCTTATCGCTTTTAGCTGGCAAACTACTCCTGCCAGCGCCAACCCGCGCGACCAACGCCTGCTCAATCCTCCTGTAACAGCGTCAGCTCGCCATCGGCATGGCGCAGACGGACCGCCAGCGTCCGGGCGATTGCCAGAAGCAGAATGAAGGCAATGCGCTTATGCCCCTCGGCTAACTGGTTGAATTTCTCGAGTGTCAGCACAAACATTTCGGTGTCGCGGTAGGCCACCGCGTCGTTATCGCGTGGTCGCCGGTCAAGAAATGCCAGGCCGCCAAAGAATTCACCGCGCCCGAAGGTGGCGATGTGGTGCGTCTGCCGGCTGCCGCCGACGCTCCCCATGAAACGCACCTCGCCACTACGCACCAGATAAATCTCGTTGCCGGCCTGGCCGCGGGCATAGATCGTTTCGCCAGCCTTCCAGCTGCGCTTTTCCATGCAGGCCTCCAGATCGACCAGCGTTGCATCCTTTCGCCCCTGAAACAGTTCCATCTCGTGCAGTTCGAGCGGCGGTGACTCGGGAGCCAAAACCTCGCGCTCGCCGAGCAGGCGATCCTCGACCCACTCAATGGCCGATTCGAGTGTCGGCATGATAAGCACCGTGCCGCCGCCAGTGGTCAGCCCGGTCAACTCGAGAAATTCGCGCAGATTACGGCCGTTCGGCAGGCTCTCGCGCACGTTCGACAGCAGCAGGGGAACACCGCGCTCGCTCAGGGTATCGCGCACCTGGTTGAGCATGTGCGCGGCCGTCAGATCGAGCGACTGGACGCGCTGCAGATCTAGGATGATGTAGTCACGGCTGCGCAGTTCTGGCTCCAGCGTCAGGTAAAACTGGTGCGTCGTGCCGAAAAACAGGCTGCCCTGCAGTTCGAAAATTACCGCCGAATCGCCCTTCTGTTCCAGAGTGCGCATTTCGGCCTCGGGCCGGTACCAGGTCGACGAACGCTGGCTGACAAAACTCTTGCGGCGCACCACGGCGCCGCCCACCTGCTCGCGCAAAAAAAGCATGATCGAGAGGATCACGCCGACGGCCGAAGCGGCAATCAACCCAACCGTCAGCGCAACCGCGACCACCGCCAGGACGACTGAAAAATCCAGCGCCGTCGAGCGGGATTCGAGGAAGCGCAACGGGTCGGTGTCGATCATTCGCAACCCGACAACGATCAGCACACCGCTCAGCGTAGCCACCGGAATCCACGCGACGAAAGCGCCGAGCAGCAATGCGACGAGGAGCGCAAGCAGCCCTTCGAGGATGCCCGACACGCGTGTCTTGGCACCACTCGTCAAATTGACCAGACTGGCGCCCATCGTGCCTGCACCGGGCATCCCGCCGATCGTCGAGGCCACGACATTGCCCAGCCCCTGCGCAGCCAGCTCACGGTTCGGCTCGTGGCGAGTGCGCGTCATCTGGTCGAGAACAACGCAGGTTTTCAGCGTGTCGATCGAGAGCAAGGCAGCCAGCGTCACCGCGCTGCCGACGAGGCCGGCAACTTGTGAGAGTTTGAGCTCGCCGATCTGGAACCAGCGATTGGTGATCAAGCCGAAGTAGCCCTCCCCCGACGCGCCAAGCGGGCCGATGACCAGCGGATTACCTGCCAGTTCAAGCATCGACGCATCACCGCTGGCCAAGGCAAGGTAAGTCAGTGCGCCGGCCAGAATGCCGACAATGGTCGCTGGCACCGTCTTGATGATTCCCGACGACAGCAGCATCGCCAGCACCGTCGCGCCGCCGATGGCAAACCCGCGCCAGTCCCAGTGATGGGGAGAAATCAGCGCTTCGAGCCAGGAAGATCCGGCGGGCGCGCCAACGAATTTTGGAATCTGGCTGCCGATAATGATCAGGCCAACGCCGCTCAGGTAACCGCTGACCACCGGATAAGGAATGTATTTGATCAGCCGGCCAACGCCGAGAAAGCCGATAAGAATCTGGATCAGTCCCGTGAGGATGCCGAGCACGGTCATCATCAGCACGATCGTTGCCGGCTGCACGCCTTGCTGAACCAATTCGATGGCAAACGCGGAAAGCACGGCGGCCGCCGGCGCACAAGGGGCGCTGATCAGCCGGTCGGTGCCGCCAAAAGTTGGCGCGATGAGGCCCAATGCGGTCGCCCCGAGGATGCCGGCGAGTGCTCCGAAGGCAGCGTGCTGTGGCCCGATCGCGGTATAGACGGTGACGCCAAAGGCGACTGCCGCGGGCAATGCCACAAGCATGGCTGCCAGACCGCCCCAGAAATCACCCGCATGACGCAGCCACTTTCCGGAAAATTCCCTCATCGTCGGCTCCCCATGGTTGTGACGACTCTTTGACTTCAACTGATTCGACTATACCGCAGCGATCCCTGCAATTACATGGAAGCGCCACCGTGCTTTAACAGGGCTGACCTGCACACGGCCGCTTAAAACTGGAAAAAACCCCTGTTTTGACGGATAATTTCGCCTTTTTGCAGATCGGCAAACCATCGTGTCAGTCGCGCCCATTACCTTCACCCCTCTGACCGGCGCCATTCGCGCCCTCGCCATGGACGCGGTCCAGAAGGC
>CAJAHZ010000046.1 GCA_903939665.1 uncultured Pseudomonadota bacterium
AGCGCATGTAGATGTTCGGATGCTCGATGGCGTTCATGCGGATGCGGTCACCGAGCAGCGCGCCGCCGGTACGCTTGCGCGACGGGTCGATGGAGATGATGGCGAGCTTGATGCTGTCGCCCTGGTCGAGGCGGAAACGGCGCACCAGCTCGTCGGTGAGCGACGATTTGCCGGCGCCGCCGGTGCCGGTAATGCCCAGCGTCGGCACTTCAACGCCGGCTGCCGCCTTGATGATTTCCTGGCGCAGCGCCTCGGGATAAGCGCCGTTTTCCAGAGCCGTGATGATTTGCGCCAGCACCCGGCGATCACCGCTTTTCAGCGCGGCAAGTACGGCCTCCGGCTGCTGCGGCGCGAGCGCCGTGAGGTCGAAATCGGCCTGTACCACGAGGTCGTTGATCATACCCTGCAGGCCCATCGACTGGCCGTCTTCGGGCGCGTAGATGCGGCTCACGCCATAGTCGTGCAGCTCCCTGATTTCGCTCGGCACAATCACGCCGCCGCCACCGCCAAAGACCTTGATGTTGCCGCCACCGCCCGCCTTGAGCAGATCAATCATGTATTTGAAGAACTCGACGTGGCCGCCCTGATACGAGGTGATGGCGATGCCCTGCACGTCTTCCTGCAGCGCGGCGTTGACGATCTCCTGCACCGAGCGGTTATGGCCGAGGTGGATGACCTCGGCACCGGTCGATTGCAGGATGCGGCGCATGATGTTGATCGACGCATCGTGCCCGTCGAAGAGCGAGGCGGCGGTGATAAAGCGCACCTTGTTCTTCGGCTTGTAGGCGGCGATTTTCCTGGCGATGGAAAGGTCGGTCATGGCGGTCACGCTCCACAAAAAATCACAATTACGGTTCAATGCGTTCAGTTTAGAAAGCGCGCTGCAATAAAGCCATTGCCGAGAACGCCGTCAATCATGCAAATATCGCCAAACTGGAATATCCTGCAGATACATAGCAATACGAGCATCAAATGTCACATCCTGAAAATATTGCCAAACCGGTCACCAGCATCCCGCACGCTACGGTAGGCGTCGGCTTTGTGCACGGCATGCTGTCCGGGCTGGCGCGCAGCGCTAGCGACGCGGCGCCATTGCTTCTGGGTGCCGGCATCGCGCCCCAATTGCTGGATGATCCGACAGCGCGCATCCCGCTCGAACACTACGCCGCGCTCTATAACCGGATTAACCGGGCGCTCGATGATGAAGGCTTTGGTCTGTTTTCAACGCCCATGCGCGTTGGCAGCTTCGAATTCCTCTGCCGTAGCGTGGTCACCGCACCGACGCTTGCAGCCGCCCTCGAACGCGCCACGCGCTTTTTGCGCGTGGTCCTGCCCGACCTTGCCGTCACGCTGGAATGCGGCCGGGACGACGCCCGTTTGATCATTACCGAGACACAAGCCTTGAGCGTCGGTCGCGTCTTCGCTTTCGAGTGGCTGTTGCGACTGTTGCACGGCCTCAGCTCCTGGCTGGTTGGCCGCGCCATTGTGCTCGACGCCGTCAGCTTCCCCTACCC